>DWZY01000207.1 GCA_019117325.1 Candidatus Brevibacterium intestinigallinarum | reverse complement strand
CTTCTTCGCCTGCGCGGTGCCGGCGGAGCCGGACACGATCGCGCCGGCGTGGCCCATCGTCTTGCCCTCGGGCGCGGTGAAGCCCGCGACGTAGCCGGCGACCGGCTTCGTCACGTTCGCCTTGATGTAGTCGGCCGCGCGCTCCTCGGCGTCGCCGCCGATCTCGCCGATCATGACGATGGCCTCGGTCTCCGGGTCCGCCTCGAACGCCTCGAGGGCATCGATGTGCGTCGTGCCGATGACAGGGTCGCCGCCGATGCCGATCGCGGTGGAGAAGCCCAGGTCGCGCAGCTCGTACATCATCTGGTAGGTCAGCGTGCCGGACTTCGACACGAGGCCGATCTTGCCGGCCTGCGTGATGTTCGCGGGGATGATGCCGGCCAGCGCCTGTCCGGGGCTGATGATGCCCGGGCAGTTGGGGCCGATGATCCGGGTCTTGTTCCCCTTCTCCTGGGCATGCGCCCACAGAGCAGCGGAGTCCTGGACCGGGATGCCCTCCGTGATGATGACGAGCATGCCGATGCCCGCATCGATCGCCTCGAACGCAGCGTCCTTGGAGAACGCCGGCGGGACGAATGCGACGGACACGTCCGCGCCCGTCTTCTCCATGGCCTCGGAGACGGAGCCGAACACGGGCAGCTCGATGTCCGCACCGTTCGCGTCCTTGTGGGAGACGGTCGTGCCCGCCTTGCGCGCGTTGACACCGCCCACCACGTTGGAGCCAGCGGCCAGCATGCGGGCCGTGTGCTTCGTGCCCTCACCGCCGGTGATGCCCTGGACGATGATCTTGGAATCCTTCGTGAGGAAGATCGCCATTTTTCTAGTCAGTCCTTTCGAGGGCTCAGCGGCCGGCCGCGAGCTCGGCGGCCTTGTCGGCTCCGCCGTCCATGGTGTCGATCTGGGTGACGAGCGGGTGGTTCGCCTCATCGAGGATGCGGCGTCCCTCCTCGACGTTGTTGCCGTCCAGGCGGACGACCAGGGGCTTGGTCGCGGAGTCGCCCAGGATCTCGAGTGCCTTGACGATGCCGTCGGCCACTGCGTCGCACGCCGTGATGCCGCCGAAGACGTTCACGAAGACGCTCTTGACCTGATCGTCGCCCAGGATGACGTCGAGGCCGTTGGCCATGACCTCGGCCGAGGCGCCACCGCCGATGTCCAGGAAGTTCGCGGGCTTCACGCCGCCGTGGTTCTCACCGGCGTACGCGACGACATCCAGCGTGGACATGACGAGGCCCGCGCCGTTGCCGATGATGCCGACCTGACCGTCGAGCTTCACGTAGTTGAGGTCCAGCTTCTTCGCCTTGAGCTCCAGCGGGTCCTCTGCGTCGATGTCGCGCAGCGCCTCGTGGTTCTCGTGGCGGAACTCCGCGTTCTCGTCCAGGGAGACCTTGCCGTCCAGCGCGACGATGTCGCCGGCACCGGTCTTGACGAGCGGGTTGACCTCGACGAGCGTCGCGTCCTCACCCTGGAAGACGTCCCACAGCTTCACGAAGACGGGGATCAGCTTGTCCGTCGTCTCCGCGTCGAAGCCGGCGGTCTCCGCGATCTCGCGGGCCTTCGCCTCGTCGATGCCGGTGATCGCGTTGACCGCGACCTTCGCCAGGGCCTCGGGGCGCTCGACCGCGAGCTCCTCGATGTCCATGCCGCCCTCCTTGGAGCACATGGCGAGGTAGGTGCGGTTCGCACGGTCCAGGAGGATGGAGAAGTAGTACTCCTCCGCGATGTCCGCGCCCTCGGCGATCATGACGCGCTTGGTGACGTGGCCCTTGATGTCCAGGCCCAGGATCTCCTCCGCGCGCTGCGCGGCCTCGTCCGGGTTGTGCGCCAGCTTCACGCCGCCGGCCTTGCCGCGGCCGCCGATCTTCACCTGCGACTTGACGACGACCGTGCCGCCGCCCAGGGCCTCTGCGCCCTTCTTCGCTTCATCCGGGGTGTCTGCGACCTCAGCCCGGAGCACGGGGACACCGTGCTCCTCGAACAGGTCACGGGCCTGATACTCGAAAAGATCCACGTATCTTCCTTCGTGTGTTGTGTCACCGACAGCCGTCGCGCTCCTGCGACCGCTCCGGCGTCCGTCTGCGGTTTGGCTTTCAGGAATCTCAACCACCCGCCAGTCTAGACCCGACGCGGGGCCCGCGGCGGGGGCAAGGATGTGGGCCTCACGACAGCCGTGCACCAGCTCCGTGCCCGTGATCGCACTCGACACGCAACGGTGAAAAGTCCCTTCGGCACAAAGAATCTTGACTTCAAGCTATCCTGTGTCCATGGAAGAGGCACCGGATGAGGTAGATCGGATCGTCGCCGCATGGCGTGACGTCCGTCCCGATCTGGACGTCACGCCCATGCAGATCCTCTCCCGCGTGACCCGTCTGTCCCGCCAGCTGGATCGCAAGCGCAAGGCGGTCTTCGCCTCCCACGGCCTGGAGATCTGGGCGTTCGACGTCCTCTCCTCCCTGCGCCGCGCGGGCGATCCGTACCAGATGTCGCCGTCCGCCCTCACCGTCGAGCTGCTCGTCACCTCCGGCACGATGACCAACCGCATCGACCGCCTCGTCACCGCCGGCTGGGTCTCGCGCCAGCGCGATCCCGCGGACCGCCGCGGCATCCTCGTGGGCCTCACGGAGCAGGGACGGCAGAAGGTCGACGACGCGCTGGCGGACTTCCTGCGCCTCGAGGCGCAGATGCTGCGCGCGCTGGACGACGCGGAGTGCACGACCCTCACCGATTCGCTGCGCCACCTGGTCGCGAGCGTCGAGGCCGCAGATCCACTGCACCCCGACGAGGACGACGCCGAGGCCGCAGCCGGCGACCCGGTCGAGTCACCGGAGTCCCCCACGGGCGAGTCCGTTGCGCGCACCCGTGCAGCGCTCATCGCCGATCAGGCCGCCGCATCCCGCGCGTCGGACCTGCCCGATTCCGCATAGCCGCCCGTACACTGGCGAGGACCGTCCTCTCTTCCCCCGACCGGAGGATCCTCCCGCCATGCGCACTCCCACACCCCGCCGCTCCCCCGCACACGCACCACGCCGAGCAGCCCTGGCCCTCACCGCAGTCCTGGGCACCGCTGCCCTGGTCAGCGGCTGCCAGGTCGTCGAGGGCGAGCGCCCGGTCGAGACCCCCTCAGTTTCCAGCGAGGACGTCACGTCCGTCCCCACCCCGTCCGACCTGGACGTCGTGCCGGTCATCGATGTGAGCCCCGGCGGGCCGCAGGAGACGGACGCGGTGTGGCAGGGACTGACCGTTGCCGCGGACGCCGGCAAGAACGCCTACGTGCACGCGTGGATCCACACGTATCAGGAGGTGCCCGAGGACGGCGAGGCCTCCCTCACGCCCGACACTCCGGACAGCGTGACGCTCACCGTCGACGACGCCTCCGCGATCACGCGGGGCGAGGAGGGCTTCTACCTCCTGGACGCCACCGTCGAGGTCGAGCAGCTGGGCGACTCCGCGTTCTCGCTCACGGTCGTCGACACGGAGACCCACACAGAGCTGCTGCCCAAGGGTCCGGACGACGAGGCCCGGTGCACGGCCTCGGACGGCAATGAGCGCATCCAGGCGGCCTCCCAGGTCCTGGCGGACGTCCTCCGCGAGGACGATGCGGAGCAGCGCGAGGAGCTGCGCCTCCAGTGGGGCGCGTCGCCCTCCGTCTGGTGGGGCATCCAGCGCACCGCGATCGCACTCGTCGACACGGACGGCGATTCCGCCGGCGACTTCCTCGTCGAGGCCTGCGGCCCCTACCTGGAGTGAGTGAGGCGGTGCCTCACCAGCGCTTGGGCGGCGGTGCGGGCGCCGACGGGTGCGCCTCGTAGTAGGCGAGCGCGTCCTCGAACGCGTAGATGACCCGGGGCTGGAAGATCGCGTAGAGGAAGACGACCGCCGGCACGATCGCGGCGAGCCCCAGGAGCGGACCGGCCTGGAAGGTCGAGATGCCGAAGAGCGCCTGCAGCACCTGCCACGCGATCGCAGCCGGCCTGGCCCATCGGTGCATGAGCCACAGGGAGCGAGTCACGGCGACCATGCAGGCACCCAGGATCGCGAACATCGCGCCCAGTGCCAGCAGCGAGGTGCCCACCTCGCCCCCGGTCGTCGCGAGGACGACGAAGGCGACGGCGATGCCCAGCAGCGCCAGCGTCTCGAGGCCCACGACGCCCGCGGCCACCCCCAGGTGGACGGGGCGCCGCGGCAGAGACTGCGGCACCTCCGCACCCTGCGGCGAGTCCGCGCCCTGCGGACCCGCCGCGTCCTGTGGCTCGTCCGTCACAGGCTGGCCCTGGCGAAGCCCGGCACCAGCTGCTCGTCGATGATCGCCTCGCGCACGCCGTACGGCAGGAACGACGAGCCCAGCGCGGTGACGGTGACCCACTCGAGGTCATCGAGCGTCCAGTTCGCCTGATCGACCAGCAGGCGCATCTCGCGGGACACGCTCGTGGCGGACATGAGGCGGTTGTCCGGGTTGACGGTCACGGCGAAGCCCAGCTCCTTGAGCCTCGTGATGGGGTGCGTCGCGATCGACTGGGCGGCCCCGGTCTGCAGGTTGGACGACGGGCTGAGCTCCAGCGGCACCTGGTGGTCCAGGATCCACTCGGCCAGACGGCCCATGTCCGGCGCCGTCTCGATCCCGTCGCCGTCCACGTCGCCCATGACGCCGTCGACCGCGGCTGCGGTCGCCCAGGCGGGGATGTCCTCGATGATGCGCACGCCGTGGCCGATCCGCTGCGCGTGGCACACCTGCAGCGCCTCGTGGATCGAGTCGACGCCCGCTGCCTCGCCCGCGTGGATCGTGACGGGGAAGTTGGCCCGGTGCAGCAGGTCGAACGCCTCGAGGTGCGCGGCCGGCGGGAATCCGTCCTCGGGACCGGCGATGTCGAAGCCCACGGCGCCCGCGTCGCGGTGGCGCAGCGCCAGCTGCGCGATCTCCGTCGACCGGTCGGCCTGGCGCATCGCGGTGATGAGCTGGCCCGCGCGGATCGAGCGGCCGGCATCCGCGGCGATCCGCGTGCCCTCCTCGAGTCCCGCCTGCACGGCCTCGACCGCCTCATCGAGGGTCAGACCCGCGCGCAGGTGCTGCTCCGGCGCCCAGCGCGCCTCGGCGACGACGACGCCGTCGGCCACCTGGTCGAGCACCCATTCGCGGGCCACCCGGGTGAGCGCGGGCGCGGTCTGCATGACCGCGAGCGTCTGGTCGAAGGTCTCGAGGTAGCGGGTCAGCTCACCGGAGTCCGCGGACTCGGAGAACCAGGCGCGCAGCTCCTCCGGGTCCGTCGACGGCGGGGTGTGGCCGACCTCGGCGGCCAGTTCGATGATGGTCGCCGGGCGCAGGCCTCCGTCCAGATGGTCGTGCAGCGACACCTTCGGCAGCGTGAGGATGGGGTCATCGGCGTCGACTCCCGCGGGAGTCGGAAACAGTTCGTGGTCCACGCCTCCAGCCTACCGGAGCCGCCGCTGCCGGCGCCCGTCGCGCGGGCGTGCAGGGCAGGGCCCTCAGTCGCCCTCGGCGGGCTGCCCGTCCAGCAGCTCGCGACCGTCCGCGACGGCCCGACCCAGCCCGGTCAGCTGGCTGAGCACGCCGTCGCTCACGACCAGCTCGACCCCGCCGTTGTCGAGGTCGCCCACGGCTTCGCGACTGCGCACCTCGAGGCCGCCCACGACCTCGGGCATCGCCTCCTGCGAGGCGTCGGCCGGCTCCCCGTCAACCTCCAGCAGCGCCAGCGGGTCGCCGTCGTCGCCCGGCCAGCCGGTCAGCACCGCGCGCATGCCCAGGCCCACCTGCGGGACGATCGACGCGATGACCTGCTTCCGCACCGGTCCGGCCAGGGTCTTCGACCCGTCGGACCCCGTCCAGATGAGGTAGGGCAGGTCCTCCCGGGCCTCGGTGTCCGGGGCATCATCGCCCTCGTCCGCGTCCTCAGCGTCGTCGCGCTCCTCCAGCTCCTGCGCCAGGGCCGCCAGGTGTTCGACGACGCCCTGCGGGGAGGCGGAGCCGAAGGGGACCAGCACGTCCGCGCCCTCCTCGGTCGCCGCGCGCGCCCACTCCTGGCCTGCGGCCGCCGTGTCCTCGACGGTGCGCGCCTCGGTCATGCCGGCCTGCACGACGCGGACCTCGAGGTCGTCGTCGGCCTCCTGCGCCGCGGCCGCACCCTCGTCGAAGGCGGCCAGCAGGTCCTCACCGCCCGCCTGTCCGGTCGACGCGGAGACCGCGACGGCCCCCGTGCGCGTCGCGTGCGCGGCGGCGTATCCCGCGAGGAACGCGGAGTCGCGCAGGTCGAAGTCGACGGTCAGCACGTTGTCCGGCCGGTCGTCCCCGATCCCGGCGCCCACCGCCAGGAACGCGCGATCGGGCGCCTCCTGCGCCACCTGGGACAGGGCGCCCGCCCCGCCGGAACCCACGAGCAGGGTGAGCGTGCAGCCGTCGGACGTGAACCGCTCCAGCGCGGCCTGCGTCTGCGCCGGCGTGCTCACCCGCTGCGTGCTGGTCGTGTCGACGAGTCCCTGCCGGACCGCACCGCGGACCTGCTCGAGCACCGCCGCACCCACGCCCGCATCCGCGAAGCCGGACGGTGCGGACACCGCGCACGCCGAGGTGCGCACGATGCTGGCGGGCGCCTCCTCAGCCCCGCCGCAGCCGGCCAGGAGCGCGCTCGCGGCGAGTGCCGCGGTGAGCGCGCGGACGGTCCGGCGGCGTGCGGGTGCCATCGTCAGCCCGCGTCCTCGGCGAGCGCGCGGGCCGCGATCGCGCAGAAGACGGAGGCTCCCGCGAGGATCGCGCGCTCATCGACGACGAGATCGCCCTGGTGCAGGTCGTATGTGCGGCCCCCCGGCGTCCGGGTGCCCAGTCGCAGCAGCGCGCCGGGGGTGCGGGTGAGGTACCACGCGAAGTCCTCGCCGCCCATCGACTGCGGGGTCAGCAGCACGGAGTCCGGGCCCAGCGCGTCGCGGACGGCGGCCTCGGCGAGGGCGACCTCGTCCTCGGTGTTGACGACCGGGGGCACGCCGCGGCGGTGGTCGAGGTCGACGTCGACGCCGTACGGGCCAGCGATGCGCTCGACGAGGTCGGGCAGGACCTCGGCCACCTGGTTCCAGCCGTCCACGTCCAGGCAGCGCAGCGTCCCGGACAGCAGCCCCGTGCTGGGGATCGCGTTGGGCGCGTGCCCGGACTCGATGTGGCCCCAGACCAGCGAGATCGCGTGGCGGGGGTCGATGAGCCTCGACAGGGTCGCGGGAACGTCCGCGGCGAGCCGGGCCAGGGCGTAGACGAGGTCCTCAGTCAGGTGCGGGCGGGACGTGTGGCCGCCGTGTCCGCGCAGCGTGATGGTGACGGTGTCCCCGGCCGCGGTGATGGGACCGATCCGGGATCCCACGGAGCCCACGTCGACGGTGGGGTCGCAGTGCAGGGCGTAGGAGCGGCGGACGCCGTCGAGGACGCCCTGGCCCAGCATCGAGATCGCACCGCCGGGCGTCACCTCCTCCGCCGGCTGGAAGACGAGGCGGATCGTGCCGCCCAGGCCGCCGGGCATCGACCGGTGCAGGCGGTCCAGGGCGAGGCCGGCGCCCAGCAGGGCGGTCAGGTGGACGTCGTGTCCGCAGGCGTGCGCGACCTCGGGAACGGTCGAGGCCCACGGCAGACCGGTCAGCTCATCGACCGGCAGCGCGTCGATGTCCGCGCGCAGGACGGCGGACACGGGCCCCTCGCCCACGTCGCAGACGAGCCCCGTCTCCGTGACGGTGCGCGGCTCCAGGCCGGCCGCGCGCAGCCGCTCCGCGATGACGCGCGATGTCCGGTGCTCCTGGTATGAGAGCTCCGGGTGCTGGTGCACGTCCCGCCGGAATGCGAGGAGCTCGCCCTCGAGCTCCGCGAGGATCCCGCTCGCGTCCTGACTGCTCCACGCTCCGTCCGCCACGTGTGTCCCCTTCCTCCGCGCGGGTGGGCCCGTGCGACGCTCGCCGGTCGATCGGCACTCGAGTCTACTGCGCGGTCCGCGGCTCAGAGCAGGTCGCCCCTGCCAGCACGGTCGACCCCCGCGACCGCGGCCTTCACCTGTTGCGCGTGCGCGCGCGAGGTGACGAGCAGTGCGTCCTCCGTATCCACGACGACGAGGTCGTCGACGCCCACGAGGGCGACGAGGCGGCCGGTCTCGGAGATCACAACGCCGCGGGACTCGATATCGACCACTTCGACCCCCGCTCCGATCGCGGAGACGCCCGCGGACTCGCCCGGCACCGGCTGGCGCAGCTTCGCCACGGAGTCGAAGTCGCCCACATCGTCCCAGCCGAAGTCGCCGGGGATGACGATGACGCGACCGGCGGCCGCCGCGGGCTCCGCCACGACGTAGTCGATGGCCTTCTTCTCCAGCTGCGGCCACACCTCATCCATGATCTCCCGCTGGCAGGGAGTGCCCCAGGCCTCCGCGATGCGGGTGAGGCCCGCGTGGAGGTCCGGGGCCTGGGCGGCCAGGAAGTCGATGAGCACGGAGGCCTGCATGATGAACATGCCCGCGTTCCAGCGGTAGCCGCCGGAGTACGCGTAGACGCGGGCGGTCGCGGCGTTGGGCTTCTCGACGAACTCCGCGGCGCGGCGCGCGGTGGGCGCCCCCTCCAGATGCAGCAGGTCGCCGGTCTTGATGTAGCCGTACGCGGTCGCGGGATACGTGGGCGTCACCCCGATCGTCACGATGTCGCCTGTCTGCGCGGCCGCCGTGATCGCGTGCTGGACGACGGACAGGAACTCCGCGGTGTTCGTGATCGAGTGGTCGGCGGAGAACGAGCCGATGACGGCCTCGGGGTCCTCGCGGTGCACCAGCATCGCCGCCAGGCCGATCGCGGCGGCGGAGTCCTTGGGCGCGGGCTCCGCCACGAGGCGGTCGTCCCGCACGTGGGGCAGCTGCTCCCGGACCGCGTCGACGTGCGCCTCCCCCGTCACCACCCACGTGTGCGACGGATCTGCCAGGCCCTCCGTCCTCTCCCACGTCGCCTGCAGGAGCGTGCGCCCCATGCCCAGGATGTCGTGGAGGAACTTGGGGCGGGCCACGCGGGACACGGGCCACAGGCGCGTGCCGGACCCGCCGGCGGGGATGACTGCATGGAAGGAGGTCGTCATGCGGACATTGTGTCGGATGCCCGCAGCTACCGCGGAATCGCGCCCCGTATTTCGGTACGGGACTGTGCGCTAAATCAGCCGTGGAACCGCGCTTCTCGCACCGCGGGACGCCTGACCCCGCTTTCACAGCAAAGATGGAGGATGTGTCATGCTCAGCGGGCCCGCGATTGGCGCAGCCCGCCCGCGCGGCGTACTTTTCAAAGGTACACAACAGTCCGCAATCCCAACTGGAGGATGCCCCGTGGCCAAGGCCTCAACTGGCACTCTGTATCGCGGAAGAGAAGGCATGTGGTCGTGGGTCGCACACCGCGTGACCGGCGTCGGAATCTTCTTCTTCCTGCTCGTGCACGTGCTCGACACCGCACTCGTCCGCGTCTCCCCGGGGGCCTACAACGCTGTCATCGACACGTACAAGTCTCCCCTCATGGCGTTCGGTGAGGTCGTGCTCGTGGGGGCCATCGCCTTCCACGCCTTCAACGGCCTCCGCGTCATCGCCGTCGACTTCTTCAAGGGCGGCACGAAGCACCACAAGACGCTCTTCTGGGTCGCGATGGGCCTGTGGCTCGTCGTCATGGTCGGCTTCCTGTGGCGCCACATCCCCAACTCGCTGGGAGGACTGTTCTGATGAGTGCGACCACCATCCCCGCACCCCGCACCGGCTACCAGCGCAACAAGGCCAAGGGCTCCGGCTTCGAGCTGGGCGCGTGGCTCTTCATGCGCCTGTCCGGCATCATCCTGGTCGTCCTCATCTTCGGACACCTCATCGTCAACCTGTGGCTGGGTGACGGCGTGCACCGCCTGGACTTCGGCTTCGTCGCCGGCAAGTGGGCCAGCCCGTTCTGGCAGATCTGGGACCTCACGATGCTGTGGCTCGCGATGATCCACGGCACGAACGGCGTCCGCACGATCATCCTCGACTACGCAGAGCGTCCCGGCACGCGCCTCACGCTGCAGATGGTGCTCTACGTGGCATCCGCGATCGTCGTGGTGCTGGGCACCCTCGTCATCTTCACGTTCGAGCCGTGCCCCACGGGCGCCGACCCGAGCCTCCTCCCCTCGTTCTGCGGCGCCTGAGGCGCGCAAAGGAGTTCTGACACCTATGCAGGTACATGAGTACGACGTCGTCATCGTCGGCGCGGGCGGCGCAGGCATGCGCGCCGCCATCGAGTCGGGCCAGCGCGCCCGCACGGCGGTCCTCACGAAGATCTACCCCACCCGGTCCCACACCGGCGCGGCGCAGGGCGGCATGTGCGCGGCCCTCGCGAACGTCGAGGAGGACAACTGGGAGTGGCACACCTTCGACACGGTCAAGGGCGGCGACTACCTGGTCGACCAGGACGCAGCCGAGGTCATGGCCAAGGAGGCCATCGACGCGGTCCTCGACCTGGAGAAGATGGGCCTGCCGTTCAACCGCACGCCCGAGGGCAAGATCGACCAGCGCCGCTTCGGCGGCCACACCCGCGATCACGGCAAGTCGCCCGTG
>DWZY01000206.1 GCA_019117325.1 Candidatus Brevibacterium intestinigallinarum | reverse complement strand
CCCGCACATTCGTCGAGGCGTTCGCGGGAGTCGCCCCGCTCGCAGCGGTGGTGAGCTCCGAGCTCCCGGATGTACGCGTCCTCGCGTGCGAGCAGGACCCGGCCGCGCTCCCGCACGCGACGGCTAACCTCGCTGGCCGCGGGGCCGTCGTCCCGTCGGATGTTCTAACAGGACTTCCCGATACCCACCGAGGCCACGTCGACGTGATCGCAGCGGTGCCTCCCTACGTGCCGGACGACGACCTGGGACTGCTGCCGCGCGAGGCCAGAGACCACGAGCCAGCGAGTGCCCTGAGCGGAGGCCCGGACGGACTCCGCTGGATCCGTGCACTCATCGACGAGGCCTCCGACTGGATCCAGCCCGGGGGTCTCCTCCTCGTCGAGCTCTCAGACCACCAGCTCGCTGCCGCCGCCCAGTACGGCGTTGGACGCGGCTGGCGGCAGGAGCCGACGGAGCAGGAGGACGAGTCCCGCACGACGGTGCTGGCGCTGCGAGCGGAGACGTGCAGCAGTGGGCATCAGCCCGGCTAGAGGACGGCGTGCCGAACCTGCGGCTCAGAGGAGATGCGCCTCGTGCGCCTTGTCGTACGACCGGATCTCGTCGAGGCGGTTCTCGCGGACCTTGAGGGTCCACTCGGGGTCCGACAGCACGGAGCGGCCCAGACCGACGAGGTCGAACTCACCGCGCTCGAACAGCTCGAGAAGGCGCGCGAGGCTGAGTGACGGCGCCTCCACGTCCGGCTCGTAGAACGGCGACGTCACACCGACGGATCCGAGCGCGACCGTGGGCAGCCCGGTAAGGGACTTGGTCCACCCCGCCAGCGTGCGGTCCCCGTCATCGAACGCCGGAAGCCAGTAGCGCCTGGTCGACACGTGGAAGGCGCTGACACCCGCATCCGCGAGCGGGCTCAGGATGGTCTCGAGCTCTGCGGGCGAGTCCGCGATGCGAGCGTTGAAGTCCGCGCCCTTCCACTGCGAGTACCGGAACATGACGGGGAAGTCGGGGCCCACCGCGTCGCGCACGGCGCGCACCACTTCCGCGCTCAGACGGGCGCGTGCTGCGATGCTGCCCCCGTATTCATCGGTGCGCTGGTTGGTGCGGGACCAGAGGAACGCGTCGAGCAGGTACCCGTGGGCGCCGTGCAGCTCCACCCCGTCGAACCCGATCCGCTGAGCGTCGGCCGCTGCCTGCGCGAACGCTGCGATGATCGCGTCGATGTCCGCAGCACTCGCCGCGATCCCGCGCGGCTTGCCGCTGGGACTGATGCCGGACGGACCGACGATCGGGGCCTCGGGGTGGGGTGCACTGCCCTCCTGACGGGCAAGACCCAGGTGCCACAGCTGGGGGAAGATCCGTCCGCCTTCCGCATGGACGGCGTCGACGACGCGCTTCCACCCCGCGAGCGCATCCTCCCCGTAGATCCGGGGCACGCGATCGCTGCTTCCCGCGGACGGGTGGCCGACGTACGTGCCCTCCGTGACGATGAGGCCCAGGTGCCGTGCGCGGCGGCGGTAGTAGTCGACGACGTCGCCTCCGGGGATGCCTCCGGGCGAGAAGCTGCGGGTCATCGGCGCCATGACGAACCGGTTGCGGAGATCCACTCCGGACAGCGTGTACGGCGAGTACAGGGGGCTGGGATCCGCCCCGTCCAGGAGCGTGTCGGAGGAGCTGGATGCCTGCGCGAGGGTCTGAGTCATACCGGCCCCAACCCGCGAGGCCCGGTCGCGTATTCCTCAGATGACGCCCCGTGACGTCGACTGGCTCAATCCAGGCAGAACTCGTTGCCCTCCGGATCGGCCATGACGATGAAGCCGTGGCTGAGCGGCAGGTCCGGATCGAAGCGCTTCACCCGCGTCGCGCCCAGGGCGACCAGCCGCTCCGCCTCCTGCTCGAACGCAGCCATCCGCTCATCCCCCTCGAGACCCGGGGCTGCGAACACGTCCAGGTGGACGCGGTTCTTCGCGACCTTGTCCTCCGGCACCTGCTGGAAGTAGATCCGCGGCCCCGTGCCGTCCGGATCCTCCAGCGCGGAGGACGAGTTCCACTGGCTCCGGGGCACATTCGCCCGCTCCAGGAAATCGTCCCAGGCGACGAGCGCTGCCGCCGCATCCGCGCCCGGCGCCAGGATCATCCCCGGTGGCGCCGGATGCACGTACCCGAGCGCCTCCCGCCAGAAGACGGACAGGCCGCGGGGGTCGTGCGCGTCGATGGTGATCTGCACAGTCCTGCTCATCATGCGCCCTTCGTGTTCCCCTGATCGCCCTGCGTGTGCAGGTACAGGTCCCGCAGGAGGCACACCTCGCTCAGGTGGTGGATGAGCTCCCGGTGGATGTGCAGGACGAGGCGGGACAGGGGGTCTTCGGCGAAGGGTCCCTCCACCTCGCCGCACGGCCGGCCGAGGCCCTCCTCGCCCAGCGATTCGACTCCGCGCAGCCAGGTCTCGATCTCCTCGTCGAGCTGCGCGAGTGCCTGCTCTGCGGTGGTCGCGTACTCGAAGGAGTCGTAGTCGACGGGTGCACGGCCGAAGTGCGAGGCACTGCGCATCGCCAGCACCCCCACGATGACGTGCCCCAGCCGCCAGGCGATCGTCGTGACGGGCGCGGGGTCCGGTGGCGGGAAGGCGAACTCGATCGTGAGCGCGCCGGCTCCCGCCTGGATCGGCGCATCGCCCGTGCCACGCGCCCGCAGGCTCCAGCAGCCGGGCACGGGCTCCCAGAAGTACTCGTCATCGTTCATGCCCTGCAGCCGCTCGCGCAGCTGATGGCGCCAGTGCCAGGTGAACTGATCGCGCAGCATCTGATTCCAGTGCGTACCCGTCATGCATCAATCATCCCACCTGCATGTGACACGCGACACCCTTCACGCGGATCCGTTCAGAGCGCGCTGTCCGCCAACTGCTGGAGGGGTAACGGCCGCCGGTACGGAGGGAAGAAGTCCACATGCTCGTCCCACGGCAGCGACTCGTCGGCGAACTGCTGCTGCCGCTGCGCGACGAGCGAGTCGAACGCCTCCTCGTCGAAGACCCGCTCCCCCGTCTGGAAGACGACGCCGCCCGTGGTGGCGAAGCGAGCCTTGTACTTCTCCAGCCCGTCACCGGGGCTCATGCCTCCGCCCAGCACGTAGTGCCGGAATCCCTCTTCACACGCCCACTCCATCGAGCAGTAGTCGACGAAGTCGACCGGCCGCATGTGGAAGGCATCCTCATACGTCCCGCCCAGGAACGCGTAGACGGACCCCTGCCCGGCCAGCATCAGGTTGGCGGACACGACCCGTCCCGCGTCGAGCGCCGCGACGATCACCATCCGGTCGCCCATCTCCTGGTGAAGACGGGTGAAGAAGCTCTCGCTGAACTTGTACCACTCGTCGCTGTCGTTGCGCTCCATCGTCGCGGTGTAGACCCGCACGAAGTCCTCAAGGAGGGCACCCTCCCGATCGACGCAATGGGTGAGTCCGGATCGCTGCGCCCGGCGGACCGCCTGCCGCACCTTCTTGTGGACGGCTGGCCAGAGCTCCTCCGGATCCTCAGGCAGCCGTGCGACGTAGTTGAGGTTCCTCGCTCGCGTGGCACCCGGATACGGCAGCAGCTCGTCGACGAGCGCGAAGCGGATGAACTCCGCGACGACATCGTTCGCCTCCGCCCACTGCTCGAACGCCTGCCAGAACGGAACCGCCGCGATGCCCGCATCGTGCACGCCCCAGTGCAGAGGCCCGCCGTAGCCGTACGGCGACACGATGTCGTGCAGGGGGCCGTCACCGATCTGCCGGAGGACGAACGGGTACAGGACGGTGGATCCCTCCGTGTCCCGCACCGCCGCGAGGAGCCGTCCCGTGCCCTCGGTCAGCAGCTCCGCCACCCCCGGATGCGCGTACGGGAGGCGGCTGGGCGACTGTTCCCAGATCTCCAGCCATTCCGCGCGGTCGGCGGGTGAGGAGGAATCCAGGACTCGGAAACTCTTCATCGGGGACCTTCTTCCTTCCGTCGGATCGCCCGGCGCCCGCACGGAACGGTCGCGTGTCTCCCGGGCCCGTCCGGCGACCTGCGCCGATGGCTCTTTCCCACGGTAGCGACGCACCAGTGCCTCCCAGACCAGAACAGCGCTTCCTGCGGCATGCCGCATCGTGCGTGCGGACACCCGCATGCCGAGGCCGCAAGCTGCAGGAGCACCGGGTCGTCACATGCTCGTGGGCTACGGTCCGACTGCGACAGCGGATGGCACGACACCGGTCGGCATGGGCCGGGGCCAGTGGCACGAGGGAGGCACCGCATGACGGAGATGATGCGCACCAGCTCGCGACATGACGACGAGATCCACTGGGTGCCGCTCGCCGCGGAGCACCTGCCCCACTTCGGTGACATCCTGCTCGACTCCGTGCCCGCGCACCTGCATCCGTACCTGGTCGACGCCCAGCCCCAATACACCCAGCAGCTGCGGCGAGTCCTCATGTCGCCCACGACCCACCCCCGCCATCGCCTCCGTGCGCTCGTCACCGGTTCCGACCGACTTGCCGCCTTCGTGGACATCCGCGTAAGTGCCACCGCCCCCGAGACCGGATTCCTGTCACTGCTGGTCGTGTTCCGGGAGTTCCGCGGTCGGGGCCTGGCGTCGAGCCTGTTCCGTCACATCGCCCGTGAGTTCGCGGAGATGCGCGCCCTGGGACTGGACGTCTTCGCGGACAACCAGCCGGCGATCCGCCTCTACGACTCGCTGGGCTTCCACCGCACCAGCACCCAGCAGTGGCTGACCCGAACAATTCCGACTCCGCCGGCGGGAGACCCCCCAGTGCGCGCCTCGCTCACCGGGAGCGCCGAGGCCCAGCACGCGCGCGACGAGCTGGCGGCCGTGGGATCCGTCCGCCTGGACCCCGCTCAGACGGGCGCCGGCGCAGACCTGCGCCTCGTCGGAGACAGAGTCATCCAGACCTTCGACATCCCAACGTTCATGGACACGGACCTCCTGTCCGCCGTCGCGGCCGTTCACGGCGGCCCCCGCACCGCACTCCTCATCACGGACGACCCGATGCCTCCGGACGCACCGGACATCCACCGCATCAACACGTCCCACCGGATGTGCCTGTCCGACCTCACCGACCTGCGGACATGAGCACTCGCTGAACTCACTGCATTCTTTCGCTTCGTGAAATTCAGAATTCTCGCAGTGAAATTAACCGCGTACTGCCGCTATGCTGTCGCCAGCAGTCCCACTCATCGACGAGGAGACAGACGTGACACGCATCGGGATCATCGGCGCGGGCGCGGTCACCGCCGCGACCATCGCCTCGCTCATCGCCCCCACCGGACTCGATCCGGAGATCATCATCGTCAACCGCACCCACTCCCGGGCCGTCGGCCTGGCAGAGGACTTCACGTACGCCTCCGCCGCGACCTCCCGGGCCCGGGTGCACGCGGGCGACTACGCGGACCTCGCCGGCGCGGACCTCGTCATCATCACCGCCGGGGTGAATGAGAAGGATGGCGGCGCCACCGACCGGTCGGATGATCAGGGCCGTCGCGTCCTCATCCCCGCGAACGCGCGAGCCTATGCCGACATGATCGGACAGCTGCGCGAGGTCGATCCCACGGCCACCGTCCTCGTCGTGACGGATCCGCCGGACCCGCTGGCCGCACTGTCCCGCCGCCTCGCACCGGAGATGACCATCCTGTCCTCCGGCACGACGATCGATTCCCTGCGGTTCCGCTACCGGATCGGGCAGGAGCTGGACCTCCCGGCCAGCGCGGTCGACGCCGTGGTGCTGGGCGAGCATGGGACTTCGGCGGTGTACGCGTGGTCGAGCGCCCGCGTGGCCGGCCGGCGCGTGCTCGACCTCATCGAGGAGACCGGTGAGGACGTGACGGTCGTCCAGGACCGCATCCGCGAGGCGGTCAAGTACTCGAACATCTCCATCATCGAGGGCATCGGCGCCAGCCAGCACGGGATCGGCGCGGTCGTCGCCCAGATCGCGGAGGCGATCGCGGACGATTCGCACGCGATCATGCCGGTCGCCACCTACCGCGAGGAGTACGGCACCTTCGTGGGACTGCCCACCGTCCTGGGCCGCGGCGGCGCTGTCCGCGTGCTCGTCCCGGACCTGACGGACCAGGAGCAGGCGCAGCTGGACGAGTCCGCCCGCATCCTGCGCGAGGCCGACGCGATCGCGTTCGAGTCCGCCGGGCTCTGAGCCGGACTCCGACGCCAGAGTCCGGCTCTCAACCTGGCAGGTCCCGTCAGGCCACTCCGGCCCGCAGCCGTCCGGACCCCGTCTCCCTCAGAGGGTGGCGGGGTCCGTGTTCGCGCCGCACACCACGACGACGATCCGCTCGCCGGGCTGCGGCGTGTACGCCCCGCTCAGCAGCGCGGCGTGGGCTGCGGCCGCACCGTGCTCCGCCGCGATCCGGTACTCCTCCCACAGCGCCGCCCGCGCCGCGATGATCGCCTCGTCATCGACCGGCAGGCTCGTGACACCCACGCGCCGGGCCGTGTCGAAGGCGATCTCACCCACGCGGCGGGCTCCCAGCGAGTCCGCCGCGACCCCGGAGACGGGGACATCGACCGGTTCCCCCGCCTCCAGCGCGGACGCCAGCGCCGAGGCCGTGGTCGGCTCGACTCCCACGACCCGGGCCCGGCCCTCGGCCGAGGCCAGCGTGCCCGCCAGCAGCCCGCCGCCGCCCACCGCGACGACGATCGTGTCGGCCTGCGGGTCGTCCTCGAGGATCTCCTCCGTCATCGTGCCCGCACCGGCGACGACCTCCGGCTGGTCGTACGCATGGCAGTAGACCGCACCCGTCTGCTGGGTGTGCTCCATCGCTGCCGCGAACGCCTGCGCGTACTCGGTGCCGACCTGTCGCACCGTCGCACCGTACGACTCGAGCCGCGCGACCTTGACCGGCGGTGCTGTCTCCGGCACGAATACGGTGGCCGGCACTCCGACAGCCCGCGCGGCGAACGCGTTCGCCATCCCCGCATTGCCGCCGGAGGCCACCACGATCCCCACGCTGGGGTCGAGCTCGCCGCGCTCCTGGGCGGCGAGGACGCGGTTGAAGGCACCGCGCGCCTTGAACGAGCCGGTGTGCTGGAGGTACTCGCACTTGAGCAGCAGCGTCGCGGGCTCTCCCGCCGTCGCGATCTCTCCGGCGTGCAGGAGCGGCGTGCGACGCACGCGCGACCCCACCCGGGCGCGCGCCTCCTCCACATCCCTGCGGGTCAGCTGTGCAGTCTGCGTCTTTGTCATCGTCAGCGCCCCTCGATCGTGCAGACGCAGGCCCGGTTGCCGTCCGCGTCCTCGAGGACGGTGAACAGCGGCTGGTGGGACTCGTCGACGATGCGACCGCCCGCGGCGACCGCAGCACGGATGCGGGCCCCGGCCTCGGCCGCGGGGACGGACACGTCCACATGCAGCCGCTGGCGGGGGACGTCATGCGGGTCCGTGTCCTGGAACCACAGCCGCGGTGCCTGCCCGGTGGGGTCGATGATGTGCCCGTCGACGACGTTCGCCGCGTCGCCCGTCAGCAGTGCGGCCCAGAAGGGTGCGATCGCGGAGGCGTCCGCGGTGTCCAGCCCCAGCTCGATCACCTGCGGGGCGCGCGGGTCCGCGTCGACCCCGCGCTCACGTGCGACGTCGCTGATCGCGCGGGCGAGCGCGAGGTCGCGATCCGTGACGGCACCGACGTCGTGGCTGATGAGGCGGACGCCCACCGCGGGGTACGTGAGGGTGAGGTCCGGGTGGTGGTTCGCGTCCTCCGCCAGTGCGGCGATGTCCTGCACCAGCGCGAGCCCCGTCGCGAAGTCACCGGTCGCGAACCGCGCGGCGATGCCGTCCGGCAGACCCTGCCAGTCCGTCAGGTCGCCAGCATCGAGCGCGTCGAGGAGTGCCTGTCCCGCGTATCCAGTCATGCTTCCACCGTACGCGGGGTGATGGACACGGCGGCACCCCTCGCGGAGCATCCGTGTCACCGGATCGTCACACGCCGGCCACGGCTCCCGGCCGTGGGACCGGGGACAATCGGAGGCAGGCGCACTCGACCGATCGGAGACACCATGACCGCCGCAGGACACCCGCAGTACCACCAGCCCGCGGGACGGCCCCCGGGCAAGCGGATGCGCGGCGTGGGGCGCGGCCTCTTCTGGACGGGTCTCGCCCTGCTGCTGGTGAGCGTGGCGGTGGGCGTCATCGTCGCCTACATGGGCTTCTCGAGGCTGGCGGAGTCCGCGGGTGATCGGCAGCCCGTCGACGGCTCCGTCCAGGTGACGCTCCAGCAGAACGAGCGGCGCCTCTTCTACGTCCCGGCCGAGGCCCACCAGAGCACGGGCAGCGACGGCGAGACGGACACGACGTACACCCCGCTGGCGCAGTCGAACTGCACGGTCGAGGGGCCGGACGCGAAGGAGATCCAGGTCCACGGCACCCAGCAGTTCACGCAGAACGGTCGCCCGCACATCGCCGACGGCGGCATGATCGCCCATGAGGCCGGCACCTACACGGTCACCTGCTCACCCACCCCCGCGGACGCCGAGGTCGTGGTCGCCCCGCCGATCGCCGTCGGCCAGATCGTCGGCGGGGTGGGTGGCATCCTCATCGCCGTCTTCGGCGGGCTGGGCTTCGGACTCGTCGCCGTCCTGGGCCTCATCCTCTGGCTGGTGGGGCGGAACACGCTCAAGCAGCACGGGGCGCTCTGAATGGACGTCGCCGTGCCCCGCACAGGTGCGGGGCACGGCGACAGCTCCTCACGGCAGGTTGCGCGTCAGCAGGTGACGCCCGTCAGTGCATGACCCTCCGGGCGATCCAGTTGCCCAGGGCCTGCGCGAACTGGACGAGGATGACGAGGACCAGCACGATGACGGCGACGACGACCCAGTCGAATCGCTGGTAGCCGTAGCGCATCGCCAGGTCGCCCAGGCCTCCGCCGCCGATCACGCCGGCGACGGCCGTTGCATCGACGAGCGCCACGAAGATGTACGTCATCCCCAGCGTGAGCGGTCCCAGGGCCTCCGGCACGACGATCGTGAAGAGGATCCGCAGGGGGCCGGCGCCCATCGCGGCACCGGCCTCGACCGCGCCGGGGTCCACCGCCACGAGGTTCGACTCCGCGATGCGGGCGATGGACACGCTCGCGACGACGGTGAGCGGCACGATCGCGGCGACCGGCCCGATGCTCGTGTTCATGATGAGCCGGGTGAGCGGGATGAGCGACACGGCGACGATGAGGAACGGGATGGGTCGCACGATGTTGACGATGAAGTTGAGCACCGCGAACACCGCGCGGTTCTCCAGCAGGTTGCCGGGACGGCACGCGTAGAGCACCAGTCCCAGCAGGATGCCCAGGACGCCGGCCAGCAGGAACGACGCGGACACCATGAGCAGCGTCTCGAAGATCGCGTCGGTCAGGCGCGGCAGGAACGCGCTGAAATCGGTCTGGCGCATCAGGCGGCCACCTCCTCGACGTCCGCGACGGCTCGCAGCGAGGCGATCGTCGCGTCGATGTCCGAGTCCCCGCCCAGCAGCTCGACCGTCAGCCTGCCGAACAGCGAGTCCTTCGACTCGCTCACCCCGCCGTAGACGACGTTGAAGTCGACCCCGTGCTCGCGGGTGATGCGGGAGAGGAACGGATCATTCGTCTCACGGTCGCCCACCCGGACCTCCACGAGTCGGCCCGTGTGGACCCGGCGGATAGCGGACAGCGAGCGGGCGTCCGGGCGGTGCCGCAGGACTGAGGCGACGAACCGCTTCGCCGTGTCCGTCTGCGGGTTGGAGAAGATGCTGTAGACGCTGCCCTCCTCGATGATCCGGCCGTTCTGCATGACAGCGACCTGGTCCGCGATCTCCCGGACCGCCTCCATCTCGTGGGTGACGAGGAGGACTGTCACCCCGTACTCCTCGTTGACGCGCTTGAGCAGGCCCAGGACCTCGAGGGTCGTCTCCGGGTCCAGCGCGCTCGTCGCCTCGTCGGAGATGAGCACGTCCGGGCGGGTGGCGAGCGCACGGGCGATGCCCACGCGCTGCTTCTGCCCGCCGGACAGCTGGCTGGGGTACTGCAGCGCCTTGTCGGACAGGCCCACGAACTCCAGCAGCTCCTCGACGCGATCGATCGTCTCGGACTCGCTCAGCCCCGCCAGGCGCAGGGGGTAGGCGATGTTCTTGTAGACGGAGCGGGAGCGCAGCAGGTTGAACTGCTGGAAGACCATCCCGATCCGCTGGCGCGCGGCCAGGAGGTGCTTCCCCCTAAGGGCGGAGATCTCCTGGTCGCCCACGAACACGGCGCCGGAGGTGGGACGCTCGAGGGCGTTGACCGTGCGCAGGAGCGTCGACTTGCCGGCACCGGAGTAGCCGACGATCGCGTGGATGTCCCCCGGCTCGATCGTGAGCGAGACGTCGTCCAGGGCCTGCACGGTGCGCCCGCGGTGCTCGAAGGACTTCGAGACCCCCTCGAAGACGACGGGCTTCGACATCAGTCCTCGCCCCCGGCCTCGGCGACGAGCCGGTCGAGTTCGCCATGGAGCACGTCCCGGTCGATGTCGACGCGGGTCTGCGTGCCGGAGTACTCCTCCGCGAGCGCGTCGAGGACCCGCGGATCGTCGTACGCCTCCTCGAGGACCTGCCACGCCGGGTCGTCGACGTTGTCGGCACGGGTCGCGACGACGTTGATGTAGGGCAGGTTCGCGTCGGACTCCGGGTCGAAGATGTAGAGCGCGTCGTCGACGGTGATCTCCTGCGACGGGTCGAAGTGATGGACGCCCACGACGACCGCATCGAGCGACGGGTCGTCGAACTGCTGCGGGATCGACTGGGCGGAGATCTCCGTGAATTCGAGGTCCTTCGGATTCTCCGTGATGTCCGAGGTCGTCGCGAGCGAGCCCGCGGACTCGTCGAGCTCGATGAGTCCGGCAGCCTGCAGGATGATCAGTGCCCGGCCGCCGTTGCTCGCATCGTCCGGGATCGCGATCCGCGCGCCGTCCGGCAGGTCGTCCAGCGAGTCGACCGTCGCCGAGAACACGCCCCAGTTGCTCACGAAGGTGCTGAAGACGGGGACCAGGTCCGCGTTGTTCTCGACGTCGAAAGTCGAGAGGTACATGACGTGCTGGAAGGCGTTGCCGTCCATGGACCCGCCCACGACCTCGGTGTTGGGCAGCACCCAGTCGTCCAGGTTGACCCACTCGACGTCGAGGCCGTTCTCGCCGGCCACCTCCGCGATCGTGTCGTTGGTCGTGGAGTCCTCGTCGGTGGCCAGCGTCAGGCTCAGGCGATCGCCCGCCGCTTCCGCGTCGTCACCGCTGTTCCCGCGGACGACGATGATGCTGACGACACCCGCGACGAGTGCGGCGGCGAGCCCGCCGGAGATGGCCGCGATCGTGGACTTCCTCCGCTTGGCACTCTGCGCGAGGGAGGCCCGCAGCTCGGACTGGTCGGTGTTCGTATCGCTCACAGTCGTGAGCTCCTTTCATGATCGTGAGAGGGGACGGGGGTCAGCGACCCTGCCAGTCCCAAGAAGTCTTCGTAAGGAAGGCGTCGACGGCTCCGGCGAAGTCGTCGCTGCCGTAGATGCGGGTGATGACGTCGGCATCGTCGACGTCCTGCGATCCCGCACCGCGGCGCAGGAGCTCCTTGATCGACCACAGTGTGAGCGGGGCGGATGCGGCGATCGTGCGGGTCAGCTCAGCCGCCGCCTCGTCGATGTCGGTCTCGACCAGACGCGCGAACCCGGAGGCATCTGCCTGCTGAGCGGAGATCCGCTCGCCAGCCAGCACGAGCCGCACCACCCAGGACTCGCCCAGCAGCCCGACGAGGCGCCGCAGGGTCCCGGCCGCCAGCGTGTTGCCCAGTGTGCGGGCGATCGGCATCCCGAAGGATGCCTGCGACGTCACGAGGCGCAGGTCCGCGCACGTCGCGATGCCCAGGCCGCCGCCCACGCAGTGCCCGTCGATGACGGCGATGACGGGCACCTCGACGGCGCGCAGGCGGTCGAGGACCCCCGCGATCCGCTCCTCGTAGGCGATCCCGTCCTCACCGGTGAAGCCGCGGAACTGCGTGATGTCCGTCCCCGCGACGAACGCCCGGTCCCCCGCGCCGCGCAGCACGACGCTGCGGACGGTCTCGTCCGCATCCGCTCGCTCGCACACGGTCACGAGCGCGTCGTACATCGCGTTCGTCATCGCGTTGCGCGCCCGCGGGCGGTTGAACGTCACGTGCAGCGCGCTCTCGCGCTGCTCGACGAGCAGATCGCCGCCGGCCAGCTCCTCGATCACTGGTCCCCCTCCGCACGATCCGCACCGGTGCTGCCAGCGCCTGCACCGGCCGCCGCCGAGGCCCCCAGGCCACCCAGCACGGCATCCGTGTCCGCGCCCAGGACGGGGCCCGCGGCACCGCGGACCACAGGGGTGCGGGACAGGCGCATGGGGCTGCCCAGCTGCTCGACCGCACCCGCGGTGGGGTGCGGGGCGCTCCAGAAGAAGTCGCGCGCGTGCAGGTGCTCGTCCGCGAAGACCTGCGGGAACGTGTTGATGGGCGCGGCCGGAACGCCGGCCTCATCCAGGAGGGCGACGACCTCGGCGACCGTCCGGCCGCGGAAGTCGTCCTCGATGCGGGCGATGAGCGCGCCGCGGTTCTCCATGCGCTGGGTGGGGGTGAGGAAGCGCTCGTCCTCGACCAGCTCGTCGAGGCCCAGCGCCACGCAGAAGCGCGCCCAGTTGCGCTGCGTGTTCGCACCGATCGTCACGTAGCCGTCGGACGTCGCCACGGCCTGGTACGGGGCGGACGCCTGGTGTGCGGAGCCCTGCGGCTTCGCGACCTGACCGGTCGCGTAATAGGAGCCGGCCTCCCACACGGCCAGCGACACCGCGGACTCGAAGAGCGACACGTCGATCGCCTGGCCCAGGCCGGACCGGTCGCGCTCGCGCAGTGCCGCGAGCACCGCGATCGTCACGTAGAGGGCGCAGCTGAGGTCTGCGACGGGTACGCCCAGCTTGACGGGCTCGCCGTCCGGGAAGCCCGTGATGCTCATGAGTCCGGACCTGGCCTGCGCCATGATGTCGAGGCCCGCGTTCGCGGCGAGCGGCCCGTCCTGCCCCCAGCCGGACGCAGAGGCGTACACGAGGCCGGGGAACTCGTCCTTGAGGTCGTCGTAGCCGAAGCCCATGCGGGCGAGCGCGCCGGGGCGCAGGTTCTCCACGAGCACATCCGCCTGCGCCAGGAGCGCGCGCAGCCGGGCGGCGCCCTCCGCGGACTTCAGGTCGATCTCGACGGACTCCTTGTTCCGGTTGAGACGCATGAAGGCGCTCGACTCGCCCTCGATGAAGGGGCCGACGGTGCGGGTCTGGTCGCCGCTGCCGGGCGTCTCGACCTTGATGACGCGGGCGCCCAGGTCCGCCAGCTGCAGCGTGGCGAACGGGCCCGCCATGAAGACCCCGATCTCGACGACGGTGACCCCTTCGAGGGGCGGGCGATTACTGCTCGAGGACATGCATGGACCTTCCGACGGCTGAGAGAACATCTCAGTTTCGGGTCCGCGCCCTCGGAGGGGGACGCATTGCGACACGTCACGTCATAGAGTGTCACAGATCGTCACGCAGGAGTATCAGCCCGCCAGCGCGCCAGCCTTCCAGTCGCTGACGAAGCTGTCGTTCTCCTCGACCCACTCTGCGACGGCACCGTCCAGATCCTCCCCGCCGTAGTGGTCATCGGAGAACATGATGTTCTCCATGCTCGCCAGGTCCTCGTCGGAGATGACGAGGTTCTTCAGCAGCTGCGAGACCTGCGGATGATCTTCCGTGAAGCCGGCGTAGGAGAAGTTGTAGACGACCTCGCCCGCACCCATCGCCCCCTCTGGGTCCTCCAGGTCGCGCACGGGGAATGCGTCGTACGCCCAGTGCGGGCGCCACAGCGTCACGACGATGTTCTCGCCCGCGTCCGTCGAGGATGCCAGCTGTGCCAGCATCGCCGGGGTCGAGGAGATCTTGAAGTCCCAGTCCTCCAGCCCATAGGTGGGGATCATGTTGTCCTGCGTCATCCGGGTGAGTCCGGCACCGGCCTCGATGCCGTAGATCGTGCTGCCGTACTCGTCGGCCATGTCCGCGAGATCAGCCATCGACTGGGCGGGTGAGTCCTCGTTCACCGCGATGGTGTTCTTCGCATCGATGTACCAGCAGCCCTGCGCCTCCATGTCGTCGCCGAACTGCTGGATGTAGTCCTCGTGAGTGACGGGCAGCCAGCCATCCATGATGAAGTCGATGTCGCCCTGGGACACCGCCGTGAAGGCGGGACCGGCGTCGAAGGACTCGACGGCGACGGTGAAGCCATCCTGCTCGAGCGCGTACTTCGTGATGTAGGCGGCAGCATACGACTCATCCCAGCCGTTGAAGGCTCCGATCGTGATCTCCTTGTCCTCCTCCGAGGCCAGATCCACCTCCGCAGATTCCTCACCGGGCGCGCAGTCACTCCAGTCCGTGTCTCCGCTGGCCGCCCCTGCCGAGGGGCCCTCACCGGGCTCCGCTTCTGTCGCCCCGCACGCACTCACGCCCAGCGCCGCGACCGCCACCACACCCACTGCTCTTGCCATCCTGCGCAACGCCATTGTCGCTCCCCCCGCCGCCCGCAACGCGGTCCACGAACCGGGTCGGCCCGGGCGCGCGGAGCACCTGCAGACAGTCTGACATCGGCACTGAATGTGTGCCACATCACATGCCGGTCGACGGTGCGCTCGCCACCCGATTGTGAGTCAGAACCCCAGCCTCGAGGCCACCGCCTCACGCACCATCCGCGATCGCACGGACCGCGCGCAGCACCACTCCACGGTCCGGCGCCCGGTGCGCGAAGAGCCGGTGGATCGTCCACCTCTCGATGAGCGCGTCGAGCACCCTCTGCGCGTCCTCGTCGAAGTGGACGGCGAGGCTGCCCCAGCTCACGGCCATCCACTCGCGGCGCACCCGCTCCGCCCCCGCACTGTGGTTCGCGTAGGCGTAGAGCTCGAGGAGCACGACCATCTCCCGCTCATCCGCGTACGCGTCACCGCAGATGAGGTCCGCGACTGCCGCGCACGCCGCCTCCCGCGACTCCGCCTCCGCAACCGCGCCGCGATAGCGCGCGGCAAGGACTCCCGCCAGCCTGCGGAACGCGCAGACGATGACGTCATCAAGGCTGTCGAAGTGGTAGGTCATTGACCCCAGGGGGATCCCCGCGGCCTCGGCGACGGCCCGGTGCGTCGTCCGGTCGACCCCGCGGTCCGCGATGACGTCCAGAGCGGTGTCGATGATGAGCCGCCTGCGCGGAGCCTCCTGCTCCCACTCGGCATCGCTCATGACGGCGGACGGCTCGTCGCGTGTCGCCATGCTCACACCCCTCCGGTCCGACTGCGCCTGTCGTCCCGCAGTGTACATCTGTACACTTCTCATCGAGATCTGTACATATGTACACATTCCGGCCGCACTCCCCCGTCTGCCGCCCGATCACCCGACAGGAGGCTCCCCATGACCGACCGCGCCACCGGCACGCACTCCGGCGTCCGTCGTCTCAAGCTCGCCGTCGCCTCAGCGTTCCTCCTGTCCGGCCTGGGCATGTCCTCGTGGGTGACGGAGACACCGGTGATCCGCGACCTCATCGGCGCGACGACCGCGCAGATGGGCATCGTCCTCTTCGGGGTGTCCCTGGGATCGATGGCCGGGATCCTCGCCTCCGGGGCCCTCGTCGCCCGCTGGGGCGCCCGCCCCATCATCGTGTCCGGGACCGCCGGGATCGCCGCCAGCCTGGGCATCATCGCCTGCGGCACCGCACTGGGCAGCGCGGCCGTCGTCATGGCGGGCCTGGCCGTGTTCGGGCTGGGGATGGGCTGCGCCGAGGTCGCCATGAACGTCGAGGGCGCCGAGGTCGAGACCCTCACCGGCCGCCCATTCCTCTCCCTGGTCCACGGCAGCTACAGCCTGGGCACGCTCGTGGGCTCCGGCCTGGGGATCGTGGCGGTGAGCTCCGGGATCATGCCGCTGGTCCACCTGCCGGTCATCGGCGCGCTCATCGCGATCGCGCTCCTGCGCGCGGCCCGCGAACTCCCGCCAGCCACCGGCCGCACCCGGCCCACTGCCCCGGTCACCACGGCCGAGGCCGCCGAGGCCGCCGTCACCGCAGGTCCCGAGGACGGCGGCCCGCCGCCGCCCGCACGGGTGGCCGCCTCCGCTCCCGCTGCGACGTCACCGACCGCGGTCGGGACGGATGCCACCGCGGCCCGCCACGGACTCCGGAGCGTCGTGGGTCCGCGCCTGCTTCTCATCGCGCTCATCACGCTGGCGATGGCTCTGGCCGAGGGCACCGCGAATGACTGGCTGCCGCTCGTCATGGTCGACGGCCACGGCCTGGACCCCCGGGCGGGATCGGCGATGTTCGCGGTGTTCGCGGCCGCGATGACGGTGGGGAGATTCCTGGGCAACCCGGTGGTCGCCCGGTTCGGTCGCGCCCGGGTGCTGGCGGTGAGCGCGGGATTCGGCGTCCTGGGACTGGGGCTCGTCTCCTTCGTCGAGCACCTTCCGCTCGCGATCGCCGCGGTCGTGCTGTGGGGCCTGGGCACATCCCTGGGCTTCCCGGTGGCGATCTCTGCCGCGGGCTCCAGCGGGCCCGGCGCTGCCTCGCGCATCGCCGTCGCGTCCATGATCGGCTACCTCGCGCTGCTCGCGGGACCGCCGGTCCTGGGCTTCGCCGGAGAGCACTGGGGGCTGCGCGCGGCACTCCTCATCCCGCTGGCCGTCATGGTGCTGGCGATCCCGGCCGCGCGCGCCGCGCGCCCCGTGGACCAGGGCGCGCGGCGAGAGGTGGTCAGTACATCGCGTGCTGGCCGCCGTCGATCGGGATGACGGTGCCGTTGATGAACCCGGAGTCGTCCGACAGCAGGAACGCGACGAGGGCGGCGACCTCCTCCGGCTTGCCGAAGCGCTTCATGGGATTGACGGACACGAACTCGCGGCCCGCCTCCTCCCAGTTGTCGCCGCCCAGCTGACGCAGCGAGCCCTCGACCATCGCGGTCATGATGGCGCCCGGGGCGATCGCGTTGATGCTGATGCCGTGCTCGCCGTACTCGCGTGCGGAGTTGCGCGTCAGGCCCACGACTCCGTGCTTCGAGGCGGCGTAGCCGGACTGGTTGCCCACGCCGCGGATGCCGCCCACGGAGGCGGTGTTGACGATCGAGCCGGAGCCCTGCTTCCGCATCTGCTTGAGGACTGCCGCCATGCCCGCGAACACACCGGTGAGGTTGACCGCGACGACCTTGGCGAACTCCTCGTCCCCGAAGTCCTCCGTGAGGTTCTGCTTCCCCTCGATGCCCGCGTTGTTGAAGAACCCGTCGATCGAGCCGAAGGCCTCCACCGCCGCGTCGACGTACTTCTGGACGTCCGCGGACTTCGTCACGTTCGCGGTGACGACCTCGACACCACCGGTCCCGCCAGCATCCGCCACCTGCTGCTTCGTCTGCGCGAGGCCCTCCTCGCTCATGTCGACGAGCACGAGGTTCGCGCCCTCCTGTGCGAGGCGGACGGCGGTGGCCTGTCCCAGGCCCGAGCCCGCGCCCGTGATGATGACTGTCTTCCCGTCGAATCGTGCCATGTGCGATCACACTCCTACCGAAGCGATGGGCGTGCGCACGGGGCCCGTGGGGCTGCGTCGCTCGCCCGGTTCTGAGGGGCGGTCGCCCCTCACCAGGCACAACAGGCGAACTGCGGGAACCATTCCGAGCGCGGTGGTGACTCCGGACATAGGGCGGAGCCGGTGTCGAACCGGCCGGCACCGGGCCGGCAGCGCCAGCGCCGGGCCACCCGGGCGGGTCCTGGTCCGGACCGGACGGTCAGCGGCGGCGGCGCGCCCGCTCGTCCTCGGCCTCGGCGACGAGTGCGCGGATGGCCGACATGATCTGCTCGGTCAGCTCGCGGCGCTGCGGACCGGCCGGATGCGCGCGCGGCGGGGCCGGGATGGCCTTGCCGAAGGTGATGGAGAAGGTCTTGGGCTGCGGGAAGCGGGCGTCGACGGGCATGACGTCCTCCGTGCCCACGAGGCCCACCGGCACGATGGTCGCGCCGGTGCGGATCGCCAGCTCAGCGGCACCGGTCTTGCCGGAGCCGATCTTGCCGTCGCGGCTGCGGGTGCCCTCGGGGTAGATGCCGAACACGCCGCCGGCGCGCAGGATCTCCTCGCCCACCTCGAGCGCCTTGACCGCCGCGGCCGCGGACCCGCGCTCCACGGGGAACGCGCCCACCGCGGACATGAAGCCGCCCACCATCGTGTTGATGGGGTTGCGGCGCTCGAAGTACTCCGCCTTCGCCATGAAGGCCACCCGGCGCGGGGCCAGGGCGGACAGGTAGATGGAGTCCGCGAACGAGCGGTGGTTGCTCGCGATGATGACCGGGCCCGTCTTGGGAACGTTCGTGATCCCGGTGACGGTGGGACGGTGCGCGGTCTTGATCGAGCCGCGGAAGACGGACCGCATCGCCCGGTACCGGACGCTGTTCTCGTCATCCAGGCCGCCGGTCAGCACACGGGGAGCCGCCTCGGTCGGGTCGGCCGCCTGCCGGGAGACCTCCATCGCAGAGCCCACCGGCTGCTGCGGCTGCTCGTCCGCGGTGTCATCCGTGTTGTGACTCATGACGTGGCTGTCGTCCTCCCGTGCGCAGGCCCGGTGCACGGGCGCTGCCGCACCGGCTCCCGGACTGTGCCAGCGTTCCATCCTGACTGATCCTTGAGAACATCGTAACCATCCCCTGCGGGTGCGGACGCATCGTCCGCACCAGCCGTCCCAGGCCTCGGGCCCCGCGCACGCGCAGCAGCGGGTGAGACCGCTCACGACTGGCCTCCGCACCTGTTCCCGAGGCCGTCCGGGATCTAGGCTGGTGCGGTCGCCGGGGCGGCCCCGCGCCTCAGCCCCGCCCCTGCATCTCTCCTCATTCCTCCCAGTCCCTCCGGAACGGAGCCCTCATGTCGCGTGCCCGCACCGCGGGCGGCCCGGCCGCCGCACCCCGCTCGACCGGCCTGGCGCTCACCGCGCTGGCCTCGGGCGGATTCGCCGTCGGCACGACGGAATTCGCCTCGATGACCCTGCTGCCGTGGATCGCCCAGGACCTGGGCACGACGATCCCGCAGACGGCCATGGCGGTGAGCGCCTACGCGATCGGAGTCGTCGTGGGCGCCCCGCTCTTCACCGCGCTCACGCCGCGGATGGACCGGCGCCTGCTCCTCATCCTCGCCGCCTCCCTCTTCACCCTGGGCAATCTGGCGACGGTGCTGTCGACCACCCTGCCGATGCTCATCGCCGTCCGCTTCATCACGGGCCTGCCGCACGGGATCACACTGGGCATCGCCGCGATCGTCGCAGCGTCGCTGGTGCCGCCGGAGAGGTCCGGCAGGGCCATCTCACGGACCATGCTGGGCCTCACGATCGCGAACATCCTGGGCGTCCCGGCCGCGACCGCACTGGGCAGCGCACTCAGCTGGCAGGCCGCCTACGTCGTCATCGCCCTCGTGGGGCTTGCGACGATCGTCGGGCTGCTGGTGTTCCTCCCGGCCGTGCCCGCGCGCCCCACCTCGTCCGCCCGGGCGGAGCTGGCCAGCATGCTGCGCCCGCAGATCTGGCTGCCGCTGCTGGCGGGCGCCGTGGGATTCGGCGGATCGTTCGCGCTCTACACCTACATCACCCCCACGGTCACCCAGGTGACGGGCGTCCCGCACAGCCTGCTGCCGTGGGTGCTGGTCCTCTACGGCTGCGGCATGACCGCGGGCTCGCTGGTGGCCGGCCCATGCCTGGACCGCTCGATCGACAAGTCGGCACTGGCCGGCGTCGTGGGCATGGGCGTCATCCTGGCCCTGTTCGCGGTGTTCGCCCACCTGTGGTGGGTCGCCCTGCCGCTGCTGTTCCTCATCGGCATCGCGACGAGCCTCTTCACGAACGGGCTGCAGGCCCGTCTGCTGCGGGAGTCGCCCGAGGCCCCCAACATGTCCGCCGCCATGAACCACGCCGCCTTCAACGCCGCGAACGCGCTGGGCGCCTACCTGGGCGGCCTCGTCGTGGCGGCCGGGCTGGGCTACCGCGCGCCGGCGGCCGTGGGCGTGCTGTGCTCGATCGCCGGCACCGCGATCCTGCTGCTGGCCCTGGGACTGGGCAAGCGCCGGTACCGCACCCGCGTCGCCTGAGAACAGGGGCGGGAACGGTCGAGTAACGAATGAGCTCCCCTCCCCCTGCGGAGGCGACGGGTGATGCAGTGCACAGGTATATTCCTGTGGTATGTCCGCGGCCCGGGCAGGTCGGACAAGGCGATCACATGCACGTGCCGCACTCTGCACTCCTGGAGGCTCCCGTGAAGAAGTTCCTTCCCGCCTGCGCTGCCGGCGCCGCGATCCTGCTGACCCTGTCCGCCTGCAGCGGTGGGGGCGATGAGGAGGCCTCGACGGAGGCGGGCGGTGTGGAGCTGGTGAACGCCGGCACCCTGACGCTGTGCTCCGACATCCCCTACGAGCCCTTCGAGTTCGTCCAGGACGGCGAGAACGTGGGCCTCGACATCGACCTGGCGCAGGCGACCGCGGACGACCTGGGCGTCGAGCTGGAGGTCATCACGACGGCGTTCGAGGCGATCCAGTCCGGCTCCGCCCTGGACACCGGACAGTGCGACATCGCTCTCTCGGGCATGACGATCACCGAGGACCGCGCGACGAAGATGGACTTCTCGAAGCCGTACCTCAAGGACAACCTCGCGCTCATGACCAAGAAGGACTCCGACATCAAGTCCATCGAGGACCTGCAGGGCGAGAAGGCGGGCGTCCAGCAGGCGACGACCGGTGAGGCCTACGCGACGGACAACGGCGTCGAGCCCGTCCAGTTCGAGGATGCGGGTCTCATGACGCAGGGCATCCAGTCCGGCCAGGTCGACGCGGTCATCGCGAACATCTCCACGATCTTCGCCGCCACGGAGGCCGACGACTCGCTCACCCTCGTCGAGGAGTACGACACCGGCGAGGTCATCGGCGCCGCCGTCAAGCAGGGCAACACGGCGCTGCTGGAGCAGTTCGAGACGACGATGACGGATCTGCGCGAGACCGGCGAGTACGACGACCTGGTCGACCAGTGGTTCGGCGAGGTCGCCGACGCCGCGCGCCTGAGCCAGGAGGAGGCGGACGCGTCCTGACCGGTCGCGTCCCGCACTCCGCGGAGACCGCCGGGGCCATCGTGCACTACTGTGTGCCGATGGCCCCGGCGTCCCCCTCATCCCGGCGATCACGCCGGACCGCCGACCGCATCCGCCTCTGACCCAGGAGCCGCCCCGTGTCGACAGCCATCCGCCCGCGCAAGACCCTGAGTCCGCGCCAGCGCGCGCAGATCAACCGGTACGTGCAGTACGCGATCCTCGTCGTCGCCATCTTGGCCGCCGTGGTCCTCACCGACTGGGGGACGGTGGGCTCGAAGTTCTTCAGCCCCTCCGTCATGCTCGACCAGTTCCCGGCGGTCGTGACGACGGCGCTCAAGAACACGATCATCTACACCGCGCTGGGCTTCGTCCTGGGCCTGGCCCTGGGCCTCCTGCTGGCGCTCATGAAGATCTCCCCCGTCGCGCCCTACCGCTGGCTCGCGACGCTCTACATCGAGTTCTTCCGCGGCGTGCCCGCCCTGCTCGTCTTCATCGCGTTCGGCTACGCGGTCCCCTACGCATTCGGCATCCGGATCGACACGTACGTGACGGTCATGCTGGCTCTGGGCATCGTCGAGTCCGCGTACATCGCAGAGACCCTGCGCGCCGGCCTGCAGGCGGTCCCCAAGGGCCAGTACGAGGCCGCCCGGTCGCTGGGCATGTCGAACAGCCGCGCGATGATCACGATCGTCATCCCGCAGGCGGTCCGCATCATCCTGCCGCCGCTCACCAACGAGATCATCATGATGACGAAGGACTCCTCGCTCATCTACCTGCTGGGACTGACCGCCAGCCAGTACGAGCTCGCGAAGTTCGGCCGTGAGGCGATCTCCTCGCCCGAGGCCGGCCTCACCCCGCTGGTCGTCGCCGGTGCCGCCTACCTCGTCATCACCATCCCACTGGGCATCCTGGCACGCAGATTCGAGTCCCGGACCGCGAAACTCTCCCGCACGTAGGCAGCGTCCCGCACGGAGACAGAGTCCCGCCCGGACGCGCACCCCAGCCCCGCACACCCGGCAGCCGCACTAGGAGCCCCCATGAGCACCCCCGCATCCTCCCCCGACCGCAGCGACGCCACCGGCGCCACCGCGGGCGCCGGCGTGACCCCGGTCGTCTCCCCGGCCTCGGCGGCCCAGGGCTGCACGATCACGGGCCTGCACAAGTCGTACGGCGACGTCGAGGTCCTCAAGGGGATCGATCTGACCGTGGAGCCCGGCGAGGTCGTCTGCCTCATCGGGCCGTCCGGCTCCGGCAAGTCGACGCTGCTGCGCTGCATCAACCTGCTCGAGCAGCCCAACGCGGGCACGATCACCGTCGCGGGCTTCGACGCGACGGACCCGGACGTGCAGCTGGACGACATGCGCGCGCAGGTGGGCATGGTCTTCCAGAGCTTCAACCTGTTCCCCCACATGACCGCCCTCGACAACTGCTCGATCGCGCAGCGCCGCGTCCTGCGCCGGTCGAAGGAGGAGGCGGACAGGGTGTCGCTCGCCAACCTGGAGAACGTGGGACTGGCGGAGCTGGCCGACCGGTACCCGGACCAGCTGTCCGGCGGTCAGCAGCAGCGCGTCGCGATCGCCCGCGCGCTGGCGATGCAGCCGGCCCTCATGCTGTTCGACGAGCCCACCTCCGCCCTGGACCCGGAGACGGTGGGCGACGTGCTGGGCGTCATGCGCAAGCTGGCGGAGGCCGGCATGACGATGGTCGTCGTGACGCACGAGATGGGCTTCGCCCGCGACGTCGCGGACCGGGTCGTCTTCATGGACGGCGGCGTGCTCGTCGAGGAGGGGCCGGCGAAGGACGTCATCGGCAACCCGCAGCACGAGCGCACGCAGTCCTTCCTCGCCCGCGTCCTGCATCCGGACGGCACGCTGGACGGCTGAGGCCGCGTGATAGTGATGGAGGCATGAGCTCCGTCACACCTCCCGCCTCCCCGTCCACGATGTCCGCCGGCCACCTCATCGTCCGCCAGCTGGAGGCGGAGGGGGTGCAGCGCATCTACACGGTGCCCGGGGAGTCGTTCCTCGACGTGCTCGACGGCCTGTACGACTCGCCCATCCACTCCGTCGTCTGCCGGCAGGAGGGCGGCGCCGGCTACGCGGCCCTGGCCGAGGCTCGCCTCACGAACCGTCCCGGCATCGCGATGGTCACGCGCGGGCCCGGCGCCTCGAACGCGATGATCTCGATCCACACGGCCCACCAGGACGCGACGGCGCTGGTCCTGTTCGTGGGCCTCATCCCCACCGAGCAGCGCGGCCGGGAGGCGTTCCAGGAGTTCGATCCCCACGCGTGGTTCGGGTCGACCGCGAAGAAGGTCCTCATCCTGGACCACCCGGATTCCGCCGCGCGGATCGTCGCGGACGCCCTCCACACGGCCGCGTCCGGTCGCCCCGGGCCCGTCGTCGTGGGGCTGCCGGAGGACACGCTGCTGGAGCAGACGGCTTCGGCGCCGGTGCCCCCGCGTCCGCTGCCCGCGCCGGTTCCCGCACCGCAGGAGATCGCCGCGCTCGAGGCCGCCGTCGCCTCCGCGCAGCGCCCCCTCCTGGTCGTGGGCGGGCAGGGCTGGACGGACCAGGCCTCGACCGCGCTGGCGGACTGGGCGCAGGCGCGCGGGGTGGGCATCGTCGCCGACTTCCGCGCCCACGACGCGGTCGACCACGCGCACGGGACGTTCCTGGGCCCGCTGGGCTATTCGAGCTTCGCGGGCACCCGCGAGGCGCTGGCGGACGCGGACCTGCAGATCCTCGTGGGCTGCGTGCGCGGCGACATCATGACCGGCAGCTACGCGTTCGGCACGGAGCCCAGCCACACGATCGTCGCCGGTCCGGATCCGGACGCCCACGGCCACTTCGGGCCGCTCGACCAGCAGATCGTCGCGACCCCGCAGACGCTCGCCGCAGCACTGGCGGCGGGCCGCGGGCAGACGACGGAAACCGCGCCCGAGGCCGCAGCGGCACCCGCGGCCGCCGCCCCTGCCGGGGACGCGGCCGGCACCGGGCAGAGTGAGCCGGCCGGGGCCTCGGCGGCCTGGTACCAGCCGTACCGCCAGCGGTACACGGACTGGCGGACGACGGTCGTGGGTGCCGAGCGCAGCGAGGAGTTCCTCGACCGCGACCGCGCCTACCGCGATGCGGCGGACGTGCTGCCGCGCGACGTGGTCGTGACCTACGGGGCGGGGAACTACTCGGCGTGGGCGCTGCGGTACTGGCCCCTGCAGGGCCCAGGATCCGTGGCCGCACCGCGCAACGGTGCGATGGGCATGGGGATGCCCGCGGCTGTCGCGGCGAAGCTCGCGCTGCCGGACCGGCCGGTGATCGCGCTGGCCGGCGACGGCTGCTTCCTCATGAACGGGCAGGAGTTCGCGACCGCGGTGCACGAGGGCCTCAACCTCACGATCATCGTCGACGACAACACGGTCTACGGCACGATCGTGGGGCACCAGGTGCGGGAGTACCCGGGCAGGCCGTCGGCGACGACCTTCACGAACCCGGACTTCGCGGCGCTGGCGGACTCCTACGGCGGGCGCGGATTCTCCGTCACGCGGACGGAGGACTTCGTGCCGATGCTCCAGGAGGCGATGGCCCACGACGGCCCCGCACTCCTGCACATCCGGACGGACCCGGAGGTGCGCCTGCCGCGCACGTGAGCGGGGCGGGGCTCTCCCCGTCGAGGTCGCACTGCTGCCGCGCCTCCACCCCGTCGACTTCGCACGGTTCCCTCGTTGTCTGCCGAAGTTTCGGCGCACATCGAGATAATCGTTGCGGAGTCTGTCCCCCCACGCCGCTCACGATCGGAGTCCCCATGCTGGACCTCATCCTCGACGACGCCATCATCCGCACGATGGACGACGACCGTCCCCGCGCCCGCGCCGTGGGCATCTGGCAGGGACGCATCGTGGGCTTCGACGACGAGGTGCGCGGCCTCAACACGCGCAGCCGCATCAACCTGCACGGCGCCACCGTGCTGCCCGGCCTCCACGACGCGCACTGCCACACCGCCTGGTACGGGCTCAGCCTGGCCGGCGTCGATGTCACGGCGCTGCCCGGTGGCCTGCCCGAGGTGTACGACAGGATCCGCGAGGCCGCCGCCTGCACACCCGCGGGCGACTGGATCCTGGCCTCCGGCTACGGGTGGCGCGACTACGACGGGCAGCACCCGGACCTCGAGACCCTCGACCGTGTGACGGGCGACCGACCGCTGCTGCTGCGCCAGCAGTCCGGTCACGCGGCGATCGTCAACACTGCCGCACTGAAGCGCGCGGGCATGCTGGAGCCGGACTTCACGGATCCGGAGGGCGGCCGCGTGGTCCGCGACGAGCACGGGCGGCCCACCGGTCTCCTCGAGGAGACCGCGCAGGAGCTGGTCCAGGACCTCGTCCGTCCGCACTCGGTCTCCTCACTCGTCGACGCGATCGACCGCGCGACGCGCGCCTACGCGGCAGAGGGCCTCACCAGCTTCGGCGAGGCGGGCATCGCCGCCGGCTGGATCGGCCACTCCCCCGTCGAGCTGCACGCCTACCAGCTGGCCCGCGAGTCCGGTGCCCTCCACTCCCGTGCTCAGCTCATGCCCGCGGTCGAGGCCCTCCACCCCGTCACCGCGCACCCCCACGACGACCTGGCGCACGGCCTGGACCTGGGACTGCGGACCGGGTTCGGCGACGACTGGCTGCGGATCGGCCCGGCCAAGGTGTTCATGGACGGCGCGCTCAGCAGCGAGACGGCCGCCCTGCGCGAGCCGTACGCCACCGCCACCGAGGCCGGCGAGGCAGCCGGGGTCTCGGCCGGCTACCTGCAGCAGGACGAGCTGGCGCTGCGACGGATCATCCTCGAGGCCTACCGGTCCGGCTGGTCCCTGGCGGTCCACGCGATCGGCGACCGCGCCATCGACCTGGCGGTCGCCCACCTCGTCGAGGCCCAGGAGACCTTCGGCCGCAGGGCCGTGCCCAACCGGATCGAGCACGCCACGCTCCTGCACGACGAGCACCTGGCGACGCTGGCAGCCCACGGCATCGCGGTCACGCCGCAGGCCTCGTTCGCCCGCGACATCGGCGACGGGATGAACCGGTCGGTGGGCGAGGACCGCCGCC
>DWZY01000205.1 GCA_019117325.1 Candidatus Brevibacterium intestinigallinarum | reverse complement strand
GCGATGGTCGTCGCCACCGTCGCGAGCCTCATCGCGATGAAGCGGACCCAGGAAGCGCCCCTGCGGCGCGACTGATCCGCTGTCCGCACCCGGCCGTATGCGTGGGCCCCGGTCACCTTCGAGAGGTGACCGGGGCCTCGGTCGCGGTGGGCTCCGTGTCTCAGGCCTCGAAGGGGCCGAAGACCGGGTTCCACGCACGGATCGTCGTGTCCGCGATGACGCCCGCGTCCGCGTACGGATCCTGCGCCAGCAGGGTCGCGATCTCGTCCTTGTCGGCACCGCGGAGGATCAGCAGGCCGCCGGGGGTCAGCTCGTCCTCGAGCGGCCCTGAGGCCAGCAGGCGCCCGGCCTCCAGCTGGGCAGCCTGCCACTCGCGGTGTGCGGGGCGCACGCTCATGCGCGTGTCCGTGTCGGGACCGTAGGTGTAGGTGACGGCGAAGACTGCCATGGCTCTCCTGTGTGTTGTGGTGGTGCGAGTGCGATACTCGAGGTGGGGCACGGTGCGTGCCCCGTGCACAGAGACTATCCCCACCCAGACCAGGAGCCCCCGCGTGTCCCGACTGCCGCAGATCCCCGACGACTTCGCGGATGCCGATACCGTCTGGGAGACGTTCGAGTCGCACGTGCGGGAGAGCGGGATGAGCCTGTACCCCGCCCAGGAGGAGGCGATCCTCTCCGTCCTCGCCGGTGACAACACGATCGTCGCGACGCCCACTGGGTCCGGCAAGTCGATGGTCGCGCTCGCGGCCCTCTACTACGCGGTGTCCACCGGCCGGACCGCGTACTACACGGCCCCGCTCAAGGCGCTCGTGAGTGAGAAGTTCTTCTCCCTCGTCGAGGCGCTGGGACGCGAGAACGTCGGCATGGTGACCGGGGACAGCGCGGTCAACGCGGACGCGCCGGTCATCTGCGCGACTGCGGAGATCCTGGCGAACCACGCGCTGCGCGAGGGTGCGGAGCTCGACGTGGCCCTCGTCGTCATGGACGAGTTCCACTACTTCGGCGATCCCCAGCGCGGGTGGGCGTGGCAGGTGCCCCTGCTCGAGCTGCCCCAGGCCCAGTTCGTCCTCATGTCCGCCACACTGGGCGACACGACGGACATCGAGGATCGGCTCACACGGCTGACGGGACGCGACACCGCCTCCGTGGGCTCCGCGCAGCGCCCCGTTCCGCTCGAGTACGAGTACTCGCAGTCACCGCTGCTGGAGAAGCTAGCGCAGCTCGTCGCCGAGGACCGTGCACCGGTCTACGTCGTGTCCTTCGTCCAGGCGCGGTCCGTCGAGCTCGCGCAGTCCATCCTCGCCGCCAACCTCACGACGCGCGAACAGCGGGACCGGATCGCCGAGGAGGTGCGCGGCTTCCGCTTCGGCAAGGGGTTCGGCGTCACCCTGCGCCGCCTGGTCCTGGGCGGGGTCGGCGTCCATCACGCGGGCATGCTTCCGCGGTACCGGCGCCTCGTCGAGCACCTCGCCCTCACCGGGCTGCTGAGCGTGGTGTGCGGCACGGACACGCTGGGCGTCGGCATCAACGTGCCCATCCGCACCGTCCTCTTCACGTCGCTCGCCAAGTTCGACGGCCGCCGAGTCCGACAGCTGCAGGTGCGCGAGTTCCAGCAGATCGCCGGACGTGCGGGGCGAGCGGGCTTCGACTCCGTCGGGTACGTCGTCGCACAGGCCCCGGAGCACGAGATAGAGAACGCGGTGGCACTCGCGAAGGCGGGCTCGGACCCCAAGAAGCAGAAGCGCGTCAAGCGGAAGAAGGCTCCCGAGGGCCACGTGGGCTGGTCGGAGCAGACATTCCGCAATCTGGAGACCGGCCTGCCCGAGCAGCTGCGGTCCCACATGCGGATCACGCACTCGATGATCGTGAATCTGCTGGCCCGCCCGCACGCCGGAATCCACACGATCCGCGACTTCCTCGAGCGCACCCACGAGTCGCGCGAGCGGACGCTCGACCTCATGCTCCGCGCGCTGCGGATCGGCCGCAGTCTCCTGGCCGGCGGCGTCATCACGCGGTCCGTGCGCGACGACGGAACAGTCGAGTACGCGCTGAGCGAGGACCTGGGACCGGACTTCGCGCTCAACCAGCCGCTCAGCCCGTTCGCGCTGGCGGCGCTCGACCTGTTCGACGAGTCGTCCGAGTCGTGGGCGCTGGACGCGCTGAGCGTCATCGAGGCGACGACGCAGATCCAGCACCACATCATCCGCGGCCAGCTGGACCGCATCAAGGGCGACGAGGTCGCCGCGCTCAAGGCCGACGGCGTCGAGTACGCCGAGCGGATGGAGATCCTGGACTCCCTCGACGTCCCGCGCCCCAACGGCGAGGTGCTCGAGGCAGCCTTCGACGCGTACGCGGAGTCCGCCCCGTGGGTCCGGGAGATCGGCATCGAGCCCAAGGCGATCGTCGCGGACATGATCGAGCAGTCGATGAACTTCTCGCAGTTCGTCGCCTACTACGGGATCGCCCGGGTCGAGGGTGGGTTGCTGCGCTACCTGCTGGACGTGTGGCGGGCACTCGTGCAGACCGTGCCCGTCGACCGCCGCGGCGAGGAGCTCGAGGACATCATCGCGTGGCTGGGCGACCTCGTCGTGCGCGTCGACTCGAGCCTCGTCGAGGAGTGGGCGGCCCTGGCGGAGCCGGGGGAGGAGCTGCCGGAGGTCGCCCTCCACGCTCTCGAGCGGACCTTCACCTCCGACGAGCGGCGCTTCACCGCGGCGGTGCGCAACGCCCTGTTCCACCGGGTCCTGCTGGCCGAGCGGGCGGCGTACCGGGAGCTCGGGGCACTCGACGGGGACTCCGGCTGGGGCGCGCGGGAGTGGGAGGACGCGATCGAGTCCTTCTACGACGAGTACGACGACCTGGGCATCGACGCGGATGCCCGCTCCACGAGGATGGTCCACATCGAGCGGGGGACGGACGCGTGGCACGTCCGGCAGGTGCTGGCCGACCCGCAGGGCGATCACGACTGGGCCATCCGGGCGACCGTCGATCTGCCGGCCAGCGACGAGGCCGGGGAGGTCGTCCTGCGCATCGACGGGGTGGGACCGCTCACAGACTCGTGAGTGTGTCCGTGCCGGTCGATACAGTGGGGGAGTGAAAATGCAGACCTCCACGGACCAGATCTCCACGGAACGACACGCGGGGCACGAGTCCCCCGTCATCCGGGTGCAGGGCGCGCGCGCCCACAACCTCAAGAGCGCCTCCGTCACGATCCCGCGCGACGCGATGGTCGTCTTCACGGGCCTCAGCGGCTCCGGCAAGTCCTCGCTCGCATTCGACACGATCTTCGCGGAGGGACAGCGGCGCTACGTGGAGTCCCTGTCGTCCTACGCCCGCCAGTTCCTGGGGCAGGTCGACAAGCCGGACGTCGACTTCATCGAGGGCCTGTCCCCGGCCGTCTCGATCGATCAGAAGTCGACGTCGAAGAACCCGCGCTCCACGGTCGGCACGATCACGGAGGTCCACGACTTCCTCCGCCTCCTCTGGGCGCGCATCGGCATTCCGCACTGCCCCACGTGCGGAGAGGAGATCGAGAAGCAGTCCCCGCAGCAGATCGTCGACCGCCTCCTCGAACTGCCCGAGCGCACGAAGCTCGTCATCGCGGCTCCGCTGGTCCGCGACCGCAAGGGGGAGTTCAAGGACCTCTTCCCGCAGCTGCTGGCACAGGGCTACTCGCGCGCCGTCGTCGACGGCGAGCAGATCCGGCTGGACGACCCGCCGGAGCTCGCGAAGCAGTACAAGCACACCATCTCCGTCATCGTCGACCGCGTTGTCGTGCGCGACGGGATCCGCCAGCGGCTCGCGGACTCGGTCGAGACCGGCCTGGGCCTGGCCGAGGGGCGCATCGATGTGGAGCTGGTCGACGAGGGGACGGTGCGAACGTTCTCGGAGAACCTGCGCTGCCCCAACGATCACCCTCTGGTGCTCGATGAGATCGAGCCGCGCACCTTCTCCTTCAACGCGCCCTTCGGCGCGTGCCCCGCGTGCGACGGCATCGGGACGAAGCTGAGCGTCGACGAGTCCCTCGTCGTGCCGGACGAGGACCTCACGCTGACGGAGGGTGCGATCGCCCCGTGGGCCACCGGAAAGACGACGGCGCAGTACTTCCTGCGGATCGTCAAGGGACTGGCCGACGACATGGGCTTCGACCTCCTCACCCCGTGGAAGGACCTGCCGGCGGCCGCGCGCCGCGCGCTGCTGAACGGCAAGGACCACAAGGTGCAGGTCCGCTACCGCAACCGGTTCGGCCGGGAGCGCACCTACTCGACCGGCTTCGAGGGCGTCATCCAGTACATCCTGCGCAAGCACGAGGAGACGGAGTCCGAGGCGTCCCGGGAGCGCTACGAGGAGTACATGCGCGAGATCCCCTGCACGGTGTGCGAGGGGGCCCGGCTGCGTCCCGAGGTCCTGGCCGTCACCGTGGGCGGGCTGTCGATCGCGGAGCTGTCGCGGCTGCCCATCGACGAGGCCGCGGAGTTCCTGGCGGGTCTGACCCTCTCCGCCCGGGACGCGCAGGTCGCCGCACAGGTCATGAAGGAGATCACGGCCCGTCTCCGCTTCCTCCTGGACGTTGGCCTCGACTACCTGAGCCTCGACCGCACCGCCGGCACCCTGTCCGGCGGCGAGGCACAGCGGATCCGCCTGGCGACCCAGATCGGCTCCGGCCTCGTGGGCGTCCTCTACGTCCTCGACGAGCCCAGCATCGGCCTGCACCAGCGGGACAACCGGAGGCTCATCGAGACGCTCGCGAAGCTGCGCGACCTGGGCAACACGCTCATCGTCGTCGAGCACGACGAAGAGACGATCGATGCCGCGGACTGGATCGTCGACATCGGCCCGCGCGCAGGCGAGCACGGGGGTGAGATCGTGTACTCCGGGCCCGTCGCGGGCCTCCTCGAGGCCGACCGGTCGATCACGGGCGACTACCTCGCGGGACGGCGCAGCATCGCGGTGCCCGCACAGCGGCGCACCCTGGATCCGGAGCGCAGCCTGCGGATCGAGCGCGCCTCGGAGAACAACCTGAAGGACGTGACGGTCGACGTCCCGCTGGGAGTCCTCACCGCGGTCACGGGCGTGTCCGGGTCGGGGAAGTCGACGCTCGTCAACGACATCCTCTACACGGAGCTCGCGAACAGGCTCAACCGCGCGAAGCGGGTGCCCGGCCGCCACAAGCGGATCACCGGCCTCGAGCACCTCGACAAGGTCATCCACGTCGACCAGTCGCCGATCGGCCGCACGCCCCGGTCCAACCCCGCCACCTACACCGGCGTGTTCGACCACGTGCGCCGCCTCTTCTCGGAGACTGAGGTGTCCCGCATCCGCGGCTACCAGCCGGGACGCTTCTCGTTCAACGTCAAGGGCGGCCGGTGCGAGAACTGCAAAGGCGACGGCACGATCAAGATCGAGATGAATTTCCTGCCGGACGTGTACGTGCCGTGCGAGGTGTGCGAGGGCGCGCGCTACAACCGCGAGACCCTCGAGGCGACCTTCAAGGGCAAGTCGATCGCCGAGGTGCTCGACATGCCGATCGAGGAGGCCGCGCGCTTCTTCGAAGCGGTGCCCGCGATCTCCCGTCACCTCACGACACTCGTCGACGTGGGACTGGGGTACGTCCGGCTGGGGCAGCCCGCGACCACGCTGTCCGGCGGCGAGGCGCAGCGGGTCAAGCTCGCGGCGGAGCTGCAGAAGCGGACCCGTGGCCGCACCGCCTACGTGCTCGACGAGCCCACGACCGGACTCCACTTCGAGGACATCTCCCGCCTGCTGGCGGTCCTGCAGAGCCTCGTCGACAAGGGGAACACAGTTCTCGTCATCGAGCACAACCTCGATGTCATCGCGAGCGCTGACCACATCATCGATCTGGGGCCCGAGGGCGGTCGCGGCGGCGGCACCATCGTCGCCCAGGGCACGCCGGAGGAGGTCGCGCAGACGCCCGGCAGCCACACCGGTGAGTACCTGGCGGAGCTGCTGGCGAGCAGGGGGGTTCGTGGATCCCAGTGAGTACCGGCCCGCTGCGGGTGAGATCCCCACCTCGCCCGGTGTCTACCGGTTTCGCGACGAAGATCGTCGGATCCTGTACGTCGGCAAGGCGAAGAACCTCCGGCAGCGACTGAACTCGTACTTCGCCGACCCCGCAGGCCTCCACCCGCGCACGTTCCGGATGGTCCACTCCGCCGCCTCCGTCGAGTGGACGGTCGTGAGCACCGAGGTCGAGGCGCTCCAGCTCGAGTGGACGTGGATCCGCGAGTTCAGTCCGCGGTTCAACGTCATGTTCCGCGACGACAAGTCCTACCCGTATCTGGCGATCACGTCGAAGGACCACATCCCGCGGGTGTTCGTCACCCGGGGGAAGCGGAAGAAGGGCATCACGTACTTCGGCCCCTTCGGCCAGGCGTGGGCGATCCGCGAATCCCTCGACCTCCTCCTGCAGGTGTTCCCCGTCCGCACGTGCACGACCGGGGTACTCCAGCGCGCCCAGCGCAGCGGGCGGCCGTGCCTTCTGGGCTACATCGACAAGTGCTCGGCCCCCTGCGTGGGGCGGGTGAGCGAGGACGAGCACCGCGATCTGGTGCGCGGGATCGCAGACTTCATGTCCGGGTCGACGGGCACCCTCATCTCCGACCGCAAGCGCGCGATGGCGCGCGCGGCCGAGGAGCTCGACTACGAGCGGGCGGCGCGGCTGCGAGACGAGATCCAGGCGCTCGAGAAGGTGCTCGACAAGAACGCGGTCGTCCTCTCGATGAACGCTGACTGCGACGTCTTCGCGGTCCACTACGACGAGCTCGAGGCCGCCGTCCAGGTGTTCCACGTGCGCGGCGGGCGGATCCGCGGCGAGCGGGGCTGGATCGTCGAGCGGCTCGAGGACTCGGTCCCCGGGGAACTGGCCGCGGACTACCTGCGCCAGGCCTACGGCGAGGTCGACCCGCAGGCGGTCCCCCCGGAGGTGCTCGTCGACGTCATGCCGGCAGACGCGGACACGGTGGGCGACTGGCTGCGCGAGCGCCGCGGCGACCGTCGCGTGACACTGCGCGTGCCGGAGCGCGGCGAGAAGGCGGCGCTGCTGGAGACCGTCCGGCAGAACGCCCAGCACTCTCTGGCGCTCCATCGCACGCGGCGCGCATCCGACCTCACGACCCGCAGCGAGGCGCTCCGGCAGGTCCACGAGGTCCTGGGCCTCGACGAGCCGCCGCTGCGCATCGAGTGCATCGACAACTCGCACACGCAGGGACAGGACGTCGTGGGCTCGCTCGTCGTCTTCGAGGACGGCCTGCCCCTCAAGCGCGACTACCGCCACTTCGCGGTCCGCGGCGAGGCCGCCCGCGACGATACCTCGGCCATGTACGACGTCGTCTCCCGCCGGTTCACCCGGTACCTCGAGAGCCTGGCGGCAGAGGAGCCGGACGAGCGATTCGGCTACCGCCCCTCGCTGCTCCTGGTCGACGGGGGACCGCCGCAGGTCGCGGCCGCGCGGCGCGCGCTCGACGACCTGGGGCTCGCCCAGATTGCGGTCGCGGGCCTCGCGAAGCGCCTCGAGGAGGTGTGGCTGCCCGGTGAGGACTACCCCGCTGTGTTCCCGCGCAGCTCCGAGGGACTCTACCTCCTCCAGCGCATCCGCGACGAGGCGCACCGGTTCGCGATCACGTACCACCGCAAGAAGCGGGGTGCGACCGCGACGGCCTCGGTCCTCGACGGCATCGCCGGACTGGGACCGGCCCGGCAGAAGGCGCTGCTCGCGCGCTTCGGCTCCGTCGCACGGCTGCGGAAGGCGACCGTCGAGCAGCTGCAGGAGGTGAAGGGCGTGGGGCCCGCGCTTGCGGCTACGATTCACGCAGAGCTCACAGAAGGGACGCCCACCGATGACAGCTGACACGAGCGCACGCGCTCAGCTGCCCGAGGTCGTGCTCGTCACCGGCATGTCCGGGGCGGGCAAGTCGACGGCCGCCCGCGTGCTGGAGGACCTCGACTGGTACGTGGTCGACAACCTGCCGGCGGCGATGATCGCCCCCCTGCTGGAGCTGGTGGGGCGTGCGGACGGCGCACTGCCCCGCGTCGCGATCGTCACGGACATCCGGGCCCGCGGCGCGCAGCGCGCGGACCTCGCCTCGGCGGTCGACGAGTACCTGCACCAGGGCATCGCGCTGCGCGTCCTGTTCCTCGAGGCCTCGGACGACATCCTCGTGCGCCGCTTCGAGTCGGTCCGCCGCCCCCACCCGCTCCAGGGCGACGGGACGCTGCTGGAGGGCATCGCCGCCGAGCGCGCCGTGCTGGAGAACCTCAAGCGCCGGGCATCGCTCGTCATCGACACGTCCGCACTCAACATCCACGAGCTGGCGAAGGAGGTCCGCTCGGCGTTCGCAGAGGACGCCGGCGATGCCCTGCGGCTGACCGTCATGAGCTTCGGCTTCAAGCACGGGATCCCCACGGATGCGGATCACGTGGCGGACGTGCGCTTCCTGCCCAATCCCCACTGGGTGCCGCACCTGCGCCCGTTCGACGGGACGGACTCCGAGGTCGCGGACTACGTCTTCCAGAAGCCCATCGCCTCGCAGTTCCTCGACGACTACACGCAGGCGCTCGCGACCGTCGTGAGCGGCTACCTCGAGGACGGCCGCTCGTCGGCGACGATCGCGATCGGCTGCACGGGCGGTCGGCATCGCTCGGTCGCGATGGCGGAGGAGCTCGCTCGCCGTCTGCGGCAGGCGACGGGCGTGCGCGTCTCCGTCCGCCACCGGGACCTGGAGAAGTCGTGAGCATCGGACGGACGCCCGACATGGGGCGGGCCCCCAGCACCGAGGAGCTGCCCCTGCTGCTGGGCGGTCTCCTGAGCAGTGCACCCCACCAGCCCGAGAACGCGGATGAGCCGCGGATCGTCAGCTTCGGCGGCGGCCACGGTCTGTACGCCGCGCTGCGGGCCTTCCGCCTCATCACGGAGAACCTCACGGCCGTCGTCACCGTCGCGGATGACGGCGGCTCGTCCGGCCGGCTCCGGGAGGAGATGGGCGGGCTGCCGCCCGGCGACCTGCGCATGGCGCTCGCGGCGCTGTGCGATGACGGCGAGTGGGGCCGCGTGTGGCGCGGCGTCATGCAGCACCGCTTCGCCTCGGAGGGCGCCCTGGACGGCCACGCGGTGGGCAATCTGCTCATCGCAGCGCTGTGGCAGATCCACGACGACCACGTCGTCGGGCTCGACTGGATCGCGCGCCTCCTGCGCGCGCACGGGCGCGTCCTGCCCATGTCCTCGGTGCCGCTCACGATCGAGGCGGACGTCGTCACGACGCCGGGCCGCGCACCGGAGCTCATCCGCGGCCAGTCCGTCCTCGCAGCGACCCCCGGTCGCGTCGAGGAGGTCCGGCTGGATCCCGCGTCGCCGCCGGCCCGCAGCGAGACGATCGCGGCCGTCGAGGCCGCGGACGTGCTGAACCTGGGCCCGGGCTCGTGGTACACGTCGGTCATGCCCCACCTGCTGGTGCCGGAGCTCGCGGAGGCGATCGGCCGGTCGCGGGCGCTCAAGACCCTCACGCTCAACCTGGGCGCGGCCCCGGGGGAGACGGCGGACCTGTCGCTCGCCGACCACCTGCAGTCCCTGCACCGGCACGCGCCGGGCCTCAGCCTCGACGTCGTCCTCATCGACGCCGCGGCCGCGGCGAAGGAGCCGGGCCTCGTCCGGATCGCCTCCGAGCTGTTCGGCGCGGAGGTCCGCACCCACCCCCTCACATCCCGCCGTCCGCGCCAGCACGACAGCCTCAAGCTCGCGGCCTGCTACCGTGATCTGCTGCTCGACCGAGGACTCCTGACGGAGGACTCGTGGTGATACGCGTTTGCCCGAAGGAGACTGGTTGCCCATGGCGCTGACCGCCCAGGTGAAGGATGAGCTGGCACGAGTCGAGGTGACCCGGCTCTCCGCCCGCAGGGCGGAAGTGGCATCGATCCTGCGCTTTTCATCCGCGCTGCAGCTGACCGGCGGTGCCGTCGTCGTGGAGTCCGAGCTGGACACCGCGGCCGCAGCGCGCCGCCTGCGCAGCGAGATCCGGGACCTCTTCGGTCTGACGGCGGAGATCGTCGCGATCACGGGCGGCGGCCTGCGCCGCGGCAGCCGCTACCTGGTCCGCGTCGCCGCCGACGGTGCGGCGCTCGCACGCCGGACCAGCCTCCTCGATGCCCGCGGCCGCCCCGTGCGGGGCCTGCCGTCGACGATCGTGAACGGTGCGGTCGCAGACTGCGAGGCCGCGTGGCGCGGCGCGTTCCTGGCGCACGGCTCGCTCACGGAGCCGGGCCGCTCGGCCGCGCTCGAGGTCACCTGCCCCGGGCCCGAGGCCGCCCTCGCCCTCGTGGGCGCCGCCCGTCGGCTCGACCTCACCGCGAAGGCGCGCGAGGTGCGCGGCACCGACCGGGTGGTCATCCGCGACGGCGATGCGATCGCCGCACTGCTGACCCGGATGGGCGCGCACGAGGCGGTGCTCGTCTGGGAGGAGCGCCGGATGCGGCGCGAGGTCCGGGCGACCGCGAACCGGCTCGCGAACTTCGACGACGCGAACCTGCGCCGCTCCGCCCGTGCGGCGGTCGCCGCCGGGGCACGGGTCGAGCGGGCGCTCGAGATCCTGGGGGACGAGGTCCCCGAGCACCTCCGGTACGCGGGCCAGCTGCGGCTCACCCACAAGCAGGCCTCCCTCGAGGAGCTGGGGCAGCTGGCGGATCCCGTCATGACGAAGGACGCCGTCGCCGGCCGCATCCGCAGGCTCCTCGCGACAGCGGACAAGCTCGCGGAGGAGCAGGGGATCCCGGGCACGGACGCGAACATCACAGCGGAGATGCTGGAGGAGGAGTGAGGCCACGATCCTGTCGATAGGATGGCCTCACCCCACGATCTCGAGGAGCTCCACTCCATGACCACGCGCATCGGCATCAACGGCTTCGGACGCATCGGACGGTCCTTCCTCCGCCAGTCGCTCACCTCCCCGGACATCGAGGTGGTCGCGATCAACGACCTCACGGACAACGCCTCGCTCGCACACCTCCTCACCTACGACTCGGTGTGGCGCCAGATCCACGCCACGGTGAACCACGACGAGTCCGCTCTCATCGTCAACGGGCGGCGCATCAGTGCCACTGCGCACCCCGAGCCTGCGCAGATCCCGTGGGGCGAGCTGGGCGTCGACATCGTCATCGAGGCGACGGGCCGGTTCCGCACGGCGGACCAGGCGCGCGGCCACCTCGACGCGGGTGCCCGCACCGTCGTCATGTCCTCGCCCGGCAAGGGAATCGACGGGATGTTCGTCGTGGGCGTCAACCACACGGACTTCAACCCGGACGTGCACACGATCGTCTCGAACGCCTCGTGCACGACGAACTGCCTGGCACCCGTCGCGAAGGTCCTCCACGAGGGCATCGGGATCCGTTCGGGACTCATGACGACGATCCACGCGTACACGGGCGACCAGCGCCTCGTCGACGGCAACCACAAGGACCCGCGCCGCGCGCGGGCCGCCGCCGTCAACATCGTGCCGACGACGACGGGTGCGGCGGCCGCGGTGGGACAGGTCCTGCCGGAGCTCGCCGGCCGCCTCAGCGGCCTCGCGGTGCGCGTGCCGGTGCCCACCGGCTCGCTCGTCGACCTCGTCTTCACTCCCGAGCGTGCGACAGATCCGGAGGAGGTCAACGCCCTCCTGCGCGAGGCCGCTGCCGGGGCGCACGCGGGCATCATCGCCTACACGGAGGACCCGATCGTGTCCTCCGACATCGTCATGAACTCGCACTCGGCGATCGTCGACGGCCTCCTCACGGAGCAGGTCGGCGAGCAGATCAAGGTCATCGCCTGGTACGACAACGAGTGGGGCTACTCGCACCGCCTGCTCGACCTCACGACCCACATCGCCGCGACGCTGGTCTGAGCCCGGCCGCGCACCTCCCGTCTCCGACTGAAAGGACCCCCATGCAGATCCTCACCCCCGACCTCCCCGTCGCAGGACGGCGTGTGCTCGTCCGCAGCGACCTCAACGTGCCGCTGCACGACGGGCGCATCACTGATCGGGGCCGGATCATCGCCTCTGCGCCGACCATCCGGGCCCTCGCCGAGGCCGGCGCCCGGGTCGTCGTCACCGCGCACCTGGGCAGGCCGAAGGGGGAACCCGTTCCCGAGCTCTCGCTCGCACCCGTCGCGACGGCGCTGGCGGAGGAGCTGGGTCGGCCGGTCGCCTTCGCCCAGGACACGGTGGGCGAGTCCGCGCGGTCGACCGTTGCGGGGCTGGCCGATGGCGAGGTGGCGCTGCTGGAGAACCTGCGGTTCGAGCCGGGCGAGACGGCGAAGGACCCGGGAGAGCGGGCCGCGTTCGCGCAGCGCCTCGCGGAGCTGGCCGATCTCTTCGTGTCCGACGGCTTCGGCGTCGTGCACCGCGAGCAGGCGAGCGTCGTCGATGTCGCACGGCTGCTGCCTTCCTATGCGGGTGTGCTCGTCGCGAGCGAGGTGGAGGTCTCGCGTCGTCTGCTCGAGGATCCGGCACGCCCGTTCGCGGTCATCCTGGGCGGCTCGAAGGTCTCCGACAAGCTGGGCGTCATCGACAGCCTCCTCGAGCGCGCGGACGTCCTCATGATCGGCGGGGGCATGGTCTTCACCTTCCTCCGGGCGCAGGGTCACGCGATCGGGGCGAGCCTCGTCGAGGAGGACCAGCTCGACACGGTCCGCGGCTACCTCGCGAAGGCCCGGGAGCGGGGTGTCGAGATCCTCCTGCCCGACGACATCGTCATGGCGGCCTCCTTCGATCGCGACGCCGCGCACTGGGTCGCGGACGTCGACGCGCTCGAGCAGACGCCCGGGGGAGCCGCTGCCCTGGGCCTCGACATCGGTCCGCGCTCGGCGCAGGCGTTCGCGGAGCGCGCCGCAGCCGCGCGCACGGTGTTCTGGAACGGTCCCATGGGCGTCTTCGAGTTCCCGGCGTTCGCCGCCGGCACGCGCGCTGTCGCTGAGGCGCTCACCGCGGCCCACGGCGGGCGCGAGGACGGTCGCCTCACTGTTGTGGGCGGCGGCGACTCCGCCGCAGCGGTGCGTGCGCTGGGCTTCAGCGACGATGACTTCGGTCACATCTCGACCGGCGGGGGAGCCTCCCTCGAGTTCCTCGAGGGACGCACGCTGCCGGGCCTCGCGGTGCTGGAGGGGTGACGGGCATGACGACGAGCACGCGCACCCCGCTCATCGCGGGCAACTGGAAGATGAACCTCGACCACTTCGAGGCGCTCACCCTCATCCAGAAGCTGTCTTGGGCCCTGCGGGACCTCTCGGTCGACCTCAGCGCGATCGAGGTCGCCCTCCTCCCGCCGTTCACGGATCTGCGCTCCGCCCAGACGCTCATCCAGGGCGAGCGGATGACACTGACCTACGGCGCGCAGGACGTGTCGCCGCACGACGCCGGCGCGTACACGGGAGAGGTGTCCGCAGCGTTCCTCGCGCGACTGGGCTGCACCTACGCGATCGTGGGCCACAGCGAGCGCCGCGCGCACCACGGCGAGGACGACGCGCTCGTCTCCGCGAAGCTGCGTGCCGCGCTGCGGCACGATCTCACCCCCATCCTCTGCGTGGGGGAGCCGCTCGAGGTGCGCAGCGCGGGCGACCACGTCGCCCACGTGCTCGCCCAGCTGGACGGTGCGCTGGCAGGCACCCAGGAGGACGGCCTCGGCGGTCTCGTCGTGGCCTATGAGCCCGTGTGGGCGATCGGGACGGGGGAGACGGCCGGACCCGAGGATGCGCAGGAGATGGCAGCAGCGATCCGCACGCGGATCGCCCAGACCCACGGGGACGGGCCGGCGGCTGCGACCCGCATCCTCTACGGCGGCAGCGTCACGGCGGACAACGCGGCGGACCTCGTGTCCGGTGCGGACGTCGACGGCGCGCTGGTGGGCGGGGCCAGCCTCGACTCCACGGGTTTCGCTGCTCTCATCAATGCCGTCCACCGAGTAGACTGAGGCCACTATGGAGATCCTCAACTGGACGCTCATCGCGATCCTCATCCTGACCAGCGTGTTCCTCACGATGCTCATCCTCATGCACAAGGGGAAGGGCGGAGGCATGTCGGACATGTTCGGCGGCGGCATGAGCTCGTCGCTGGGCTCGTCGGGAGTCGCGGAGCGCAACCTCAACCGCTTCACCACGCTCGTCGCGATCGTCTGGGTCGCGAGCATCGTCCTCATCGGAGTCATCGTCCGCTTCCAGTGAGCCGGTCGATGCCCACGGGCATCATCAACGGCAGAAGCCCGGAGGAGATCCTCTCCTCCGGGCTTTGTCGTGCGCCTCAGCTCCTGCGCTCGTCAGTCTCGCTCTCGCCAGACGCGCTCTCGACGGACTCGCTGTCGTCGGTCTCGCTCTCGACAGACTCGCTGTCGCCGCCCTCGCCAGCGTCGCCGTCATCCACGGCCGTGGCTGACGGCTCCTCCTGATCGTCGTCATCCGCTGCCACGGTGGGTGGCTCCTCCTGAGCGGGCGGCTCGGCCGACTCGAGCTCCTGTTCCGGTTCTGATTCCGGGACCGGGTCCGACTCGGGCTCCGGCTCCGGGGCCGAATCCGACTCGGGTTCCGACTCCGGGGCCGGTTCCGGCAGCCGCGCAGGTGCGTCCGGGAGTCCCTCGAGCAGCTCGAGGAGGCGCGCGATGTCCGCGGCGCGGTCCCGCAGCAGGAGCGTCTGGACGGGGCGCCCCTGCTCGCGGAGCACCGCCCCGTCGCCCTGCGCCTGCGCCAGCTGCATCTGCGCGAAGGAGAAGCCCGCCTCCGGGATCTCGAGCGCCGGGGAGGCGGCCGGATCCGCGACGAGGTACAGGAACGCGCCGGCCGGTCTGCCGCCCTTGTGGAACTGACCCGTCGAGTGCAAGTACTGCGGGCCCCACGCGAAGGCGACGGTGCCGCCCGACTTCCGCGCCAGCAGCTCGCGGATCGCAGCGATCGCCCCGTCCTGCTCCGGACTGAGGAACGCCTGCACCGCCAGGTACTGGTCCTCGTCATCAGCGGACGGCAGCAGGGCTGCGACGAGCTCCACGAGGTCCGTGTCCTCGGCGTCCTCGACGGCGGCGAGGTCCTCGGCGGGCTCGGGCTGTGCGGCATCGAGCAGGGCGCGCGTCCGCTCCTTCGCGGCCTCGACATCGGGCTGGTCGAACGGATCGATGCCGATCTGCGCGCCGACGAGTGCGACGGCGGTCTCCCAGAGGAGGAACTGGGCGCCCAGTGGTGCATCAACCGAGGCGGCGATTCCCGAGATCGGCTGGTGGTCGCCGTGCGCGGGGCCGGCGAACACGTGTGCGGTCGCGGCGTGCGCGTCCCGGAACCCGTGTGCGGACACGCTCTCGCAGGTGACCGGCAGGAAGCCCAGCCCGTCCTTGCCGGTGGACTCCGCGATGAGCTGCTCGAGCCACGCGGGCAGCAGCGCCAGCTGCGGGTCGGTCGCCGCGAGGGCGAGCGTGCGCACGTCGCGCGCGTGCGCGGCCACGAGGAGTGCACCCAGCTGCAGAGCCGGGTTGTCCTCGTCGTCCGCGCGGATGTCCGCTGCGACGTCCGCGGCCTGATCGACGACCTGCTGGATGTCTGCCCCGGCCAGGCCCGCCGGCACGAGGCCGAACGCGGAGAGCGCGCTGAAGCGGCCGCCCACGCGCGGATCGGCGAGGAAGACGCGGCGCCATCCCTCTTCGACCGCCTGCAGCGCGAGCGGGGTGTCGGGATCCGTGACGGCTACGAGCCGGGGACGCGGGTCGATGCCGCGGGCCACAAGCGCCTGCGCGAAGGCCGACGCGACGGAGATCGTCTCGATCGTCGTGCCGGACTTCGTCGCGACGACGAGGGCCGCTCGGCTGAGGTCCTCGTCCTCGCTCAGCGCTGCGATGCTGTGCGGGTCACTCGTGTCGAGGACGGTGAGCGGGGCATCGTGCGCGGCGGCGATGACGCCCGCACCCAGTGCTGAGCCGCCCATGCCGGCGAGGAGGATGCGGTCGAGGCCGTCCTCGGCGAGCTCGGTGCGCAGTGCACCGACCTGCTCGATGAGGCCCGCGGCGCGCGTGTGGAGATCGGTCCAGCCCAGGCGCTGCGCGGCGGTCTCCTGCGCCTCCTCGCCCCACAGGGTCGCGTCGCGGTCCGCGATCCGCGAGGCGAGGCGCTCCTCCACCATCTGTGTCAGTCGCGCGGTCGTCTCCTCCGGCTCCGGATATCCGATCTCGACGGTCATGCGTCTCCTCCTCGCGCCTCCTGCAGCCGGCTCGTCACCTCAGCCACGAGCTCGTCCCAGCTGGTCGAGAACTTCTCGAGGCCCTCCCGCTGCAGCGTCTCCATGACATCCGCGTAGTCGATGCCCAGCCCGGACAGCGCGTCGAAGTGCGCATCCGCAGCCCCGTAAGAGCCGGGCATCGTGTCCTCGCCCACGGTCCCGTGGTCGGCGAAGGCCTCGAGCGTCTTCTCCGGCATCGTGTTGACGGTGCCGGGAGTCACGAGGTCACTCACGTACAGGGTGTCGGGGTAGGCCGGGTCCTTCGTCCCGGTCGAGGCCCAGAGCAGTCGCTGCTGCCGTGCGCCCGCCGCCTCGAGGACGCGGAAGCGCTCCGAGTCGAAGAGCTGCTGGGCGACCCGGTGGGTGAGCCGGCAGTTCGCGAGTCCGGCCCGTCCACGGAGTGCGCGGGCCTCGTCGGTGCCCAGCGCATCGAGGCGCGCATCGATCTCCGAATCGATCCGCGACACGAAGACGGAGGCGACGGATTCGAGGGTCGACAGGTCGACGCCGGCCTCCCGCGCGCGCTCGAGGCCGCTCAGGTAGCCCTCGACGACACTGCGGTACTGCCCCAGGCTGAAGATGAGCGTCACGTTGACGCTCACACCGTGCTCCATGACGCGGGGGATGGCGAACACGCCCTCCTCGGTCGCCGGGATCTTGATGAGCACGTTGGGGCGGTCGACCTCGCGCGCCAGCCGCACCGCCGCCTCGATCGTCGCGTCCCCCTCGTGCGCCAGTCGGGGAGAGACCTCGAGCGAGACGCGACCGTCGACGCCGTCCGTGCGCTCCCACACGGGCCGCAGGAGGTCGCAGGCGGCGCGGACGTCATCGACCGTCAGCGCATCGATCGTCTCCTCCGCGTCCGCGCCCGAGGTCGCGAGCGCGGTCAGCTGCGCCGCGTATGCCTCGTCGGAGGCGATCGCCTGGGCGAAGATCGTGGGGTTCGTCGTGACGCCCACGACGGACCGCGTCTCGATGAGGCGCGCGAGCGACCCGGACTCGAGGCGGGTGCGCGAGAGGTCATCGAGCCACACGGACACACCGGCGGCTGAGAGCCGGGCGAGGGCCGGGTTCTGCTGGCCCTGCTGGTCCTGATCGTTCTGCGTGCCGGTCATCATGCCTCCCCGCGGACAGCGGCCAGCGAGTGGCGCGCGGCCGTGGCGACGGCCTCGGCGGTGAAGCCGAACTTCTCGAAGAGGACGGCACCGGCGGCGGACGCCCCGTAGTGCTCGAGCGAGACGGCCCGGCCGTGCGTGCCCAGCCAGCGGTGCCAGCTCTGCGCGATGCCGGCCTCGACGCTCACCCGGGCGCGGACCGATGACGGCAGGACGGACTCGCGGTACTCCGCGGACTCCTGCTCGAACCACTCCATGCAGGGGACGGAGACGACGCGAGCGGCGACTCCCTCCTGCGCGAGCGACTCGCGGGCGGCCAGGGCCAGCTGGACCTCGGAGCCCGAGGCCAGGAGGATCACGTCCGGCTCGCCGTCCGCATCCGCCAGCACGTAGGCGCCGCGACGAGCCTCCTCCGCGTCTGCCAGCGCTGCCCGGTCCAGGACCGGGACGCCCTGGCGAGTCAGGATGAGTCCCGAGGGCCCGTCCGCGCGCTCGAGGATCTTGAGCCACGCGACGGCCGTCTCCGTCGCATCCGCGGGCCGCACGACGTCAAGGCCCGGGATCGCGCGCAGAGCGCTCAGGTGCTCGACGGGCTGGTGGGTGGGACCGTCCTCGCCCACGCCGATCGAGTCGTGGGTCCACACGAAGACGGAGGGCAGCTGCTGGAGTGCGGCCAGACGGACCGCCGGGCGCTGGTAGTCGCTGAACACGAGGAACGTGCCGTTGTAGGGTCGGGTGGGTCCGTGGAGGGCGATGCCGTTGGTCACGAGCCCCGCGGCGAACTCGCGGATGCCGAAGTGCAGGTTGCGGCCGTAGGGGTTGCCGGGGAACATCGCGGACGACCGCTCGACCGGCAGGAAGGACGGCTCGCCCTTGATGAGGGTGTTGTTCGAGCCCGCGAGGTCGGAGGAGCCGCCCCACAGCTCGGGCATGACCGGCGCGAGTGCGTTGAGCACCGTGCCCGAGGCCGCGCGGGTCGCGATCGAGGCGCCGGCCTCGAACGCGGGGAGGGCCTCTGCGAGGCCCGCGGGCAGCTCACCGGCCTGCAGCCGGTCGAAGAGCTGCGCGCGCTCCGGGTTCGCGGCCCGCCACGCGTCGAAGCGCTCCTGCCACTGGGCGTGGGCGGTCGCACCGCGCTGGCGCACGGCGCGGGTGTGGGCGAGCACCTCGTCCTCGACGATGAACGACTGCGCAGGGTCGAAGCCGAGGATCTCCTTCGTCGCGGCGATCTCCTCCGCGCCCAGCGCGGCGCCGTGCGCGCCACCGGTGTTCTGAGCGGTGGGGGCGGGCCAGCCGATGATGGTCGAGAGGCGGATGAAGGACGGGCGCGGGTCGTCCTGCGCCGCGCGGAACGCCGCATCGAGCGCCTCGACGTCCTCGACGTATCCGGTTCCGCCCTGCGTGAAGTCCACGTGCTGGACGTGCCAGCCGTAGGCGGCGTAGCGGGCCTCGACGTCCTCGGTGAAGGCGATCGACGTGTCGTCCTCGATCGAGATGCGGTTGTCATCCCAGATGACTGTGAGGGAGCCCAGCTGCTGCGTGCCGGCCAGCGACGAGGCCTCGCCGGAGACGCCCTCCTGGAGATCACCATCGCCGGCGATGACGACGACCCGGTGGTCGAAGACGGACTGGCCGGCGGGGGCCTCGGGATCGAAGAGGCCGCGCTCGCGGCGCTGCGCCATCGCCATGCCGACGGCCGAGGCCAGGCCGGAGCCCAGCGGTCCTGTCGTGATCTCGACTCCGTCCGTGTGGCCCACCTCCGGGTGGCCCGGGGTCAGGGAGCCCCACGTGCGCAGCGCCTTGAGGTCGTCGAGCTCCAGCCCGGTGCCCGAGAGGAAGAGCTGCACGTACTGGGTCAGGCTCGAGTGGCCCGCCGAGAGGACGAAGCGGTCGCGCCCGATCCACGTCGTGTCCGCGGGATCGTGCACGAGTCCGTGCTGGTAGAGGTAGTACGCGGCCGGTGCCAGGCTCATGGCGGTGCCGGGGTGTCCGTTGCCCGTCCGCTCGACCGCGTCAGCGGCGAGGAGTCGTGCCGTGTCGACAGCTCGGCTGTCGAGGGAGGACCAAGAGAAGGTGCTCGTGCTGGTCATGCGCGCGGTTCGTTCCTTCGGGACGAGGGCTTGCCCGCCGTCGCGGAGCGGGCACTGACAAGAGCCACTCTACCGGGACGCGCGGAGTCCGCGGTGCGGTGTGCACAACTGTTCTACGAGGGATAGAATCGGCAGGACGACCCCGACCAGGAAGGCGCAGCCGACACCGTGTCTCTCCCCCCGCAGTCCGCACATTCCGCCGCCGCAGATGAGAAGCCCCTGCAGCGGACCCTCGACGAACGGCGCCTCGGCGCACGCGGGCGGGGCACACTCCGAGGCACGATCCTCGCCTACATCGCGCTCACGAAGCCGCGGGTCGTCGAGCTGCTCCTCGTCACGACCGCACCGGTCATGTTCCTGGCCGAACGGGGCCTGCCGAACCTGTGGCTCGTCGTCGCCACGCTCATCGGCGGTGCCGCCGCGGCCGGCTCGGCGTCGGTCTTCAACTGCATCGCGGACCGCGACATCGACGCGAAGATGAAGCGCACGGAGAACCGTCCGCTGGTGACGGGGGAGATCACGCCGCGCGCGGCGACGATCTTCGCGTTCGCGCTGGGCTTCGGCGCGATCTTCTGGCTGGGCGGCTTCACGAACTGGGTCGCCGCGGGCCTCACCGCGATCGCGATCCTGCTGTACGCCGTCTTCTACACCCTGGTGCTCAAGCGCCGCACGACCCAGAACATCGTGTGGGGCGGGGTCGCCGGCTGCATGCCCGTCCTCATCGGCTGGTCGGCCGTCACGGGCTCCCTCAGCTGGGAGCCGCTGATGCTCTTCCTCGTCGTCTTCTTCTGGACGCCTCCGCACTACTGGCCCCTGGCCATCAAGTACAAGGCGGACTACGAGGCCGCCGGCGTCCCGATGCTGCCCAACAAGGTGCCGCCCACGAATGTCGCGCGCCAGATGATCTGGTACACGATCGCGATGATCGCCGCCTCGCTGGCGCTCATCCCGCTCGCACCCATGGGCCCGGTCTACATCGCGGTGGCCGCAGCCTCCGGCGGCTGGTTCCTCTGGGAGTGCATCGCCTTGATCCGCCGCGCGCAGGCGGGCCTGTCCGGCACCCGCCTGCGCGCCATGCGCGTGTTCCACGGGTCGATCACCTATCTGTCGGTGCTCTTCCTCGCGGTTGCGATCGACCCGTTCCTCAACCCCTGGCTGTGACGGGAGCGGCCGTCTCCGCCGCCTCGTGCGAGCGGAACTCGACGCCGTTCTCCTGAGCCAGCTCCGCCTCCAGCGCGCGCACGCGGGGGATGATCTCCTCGCCGAAGTGCGTGAGCTCCTCCTGGAAGTGCAGGTAGGCGGTCAGCAGCAGGTTGACGCCCTGCTTCTTGAACTCGATGATCCGGTGCGCGATCTCGTCGTCCGTGCCGATGAGGCCGGTCTTGAACCCGTCGTTGTACTGGACGAGGTCCTCGAACGACGAGTCCGCCCACATGCCCTTCCTGTCGCCCGTCGCCGCGCCCGCCTGCTGCACGGAGCTGCGGAAGCCCTCGACCGCCGGGCGGTGGGCGTTCTCCACGATCTCGCGCAGCTGGTCGCGGGCCTCCGCCGCGGTGTCGCGGGCGATGACGAACCCGTTGATGCCGAACCGCGGGGGCCGGGGCGCTGAACGGTCGCCGGAGACCGCCGCGGCCGCGACGCCTGCGACGTTGTCCGCGTAGTCCTCCAGAGACCGGCCGTTCGAGAAGTACCAGTCCGCGACGCGACCGGCCGTCGCCTGCGCGGCCGTCGAGTTGCCGCCGAAGAAGATGTCCGGGTGCGCGCGCTCCTGGACGTCGACCGGTCCGGGGCGCAGCGTGACACCCTCGATCGCGTAGTGGCGGCCGAACTGCGCGTAGTCGGCCTCCGTCCACAGGCCGCGTAGCGCACGGATGAACTCCTCCGTCCGCACGTACCGCTCGTCGTGCTCGAGCCAGGGGAGGCCGAAGCCCGTGAACTCGTCCTTGAGCCAGCCGGAGACGATGTTGACGGCGGCGCGGCCGCCGGAGAGCTGGTCAGCGGTGTTGATGAACTTCGCGAGGACGCCCGGGTGCCACATGCCGGGGTGGACGGCGGAGATCACCTTGAGCCGCTCCGTGGCCAGGAGGAGGGCGAGGGAGAAGCTCGTCGCCTCGTGCTGCTGCGAGGCACCGTAGCTGGCCTGGTACCGCGTCTGGGTGAGCGCGTACTCGAAGCCCAGGGACTCCGCGGTGCGCGCGAGCGTCCGGTTGTAGTCGATGCCCCAGTCGGTCCGCTGCTCGACGGTCGAGATGACGAGGCCGCCGGACACGTTGGGGACCCAGTAGGCGAACTTCAGCGGGGTCGCCAGGTCGGCGAGGGGCGAGACGGGCGTGCTCATGAGTGTCCTTCCGATCGGAGAGTGGATCACTCTCCAGGATCGGACCCGCCCACGGCCGGGCACCGCCCCACCGTCACACTCCTGTCACGGAGCGTCACACGGCGTCATGCGGCAGGAGCGGCCGTGTCGCCCTCCGAGGCGTGCTCGTCATCGTGCGCCGGTGCATCCGTGCCGGACTGCGGCGGGCGCACGTAGTGCGAGTCCAGCAGCCAGGTCGCCGCGATGAGGACCGCGCACACGCCGATGATGTGGAGGGCGACGAGCATCCACGGGACGCCCAGGAAGTACTGCACGTAGCCCAGCGCGCCCTGCGCTGCGACGACGGCGGTGAAGACGAGAGAGGCGCGACGCAGCGAGCGTGCCCCGGGAGCACCCCGGCGGACTGCCGCGTGCGAGACGAGGACCGACCCGATCGTGACCGCGACGAGCGCCCAGACGGGAGCTGCGTGCAGCCGGGCCATGAGCAGCGTGTCGAAGCCGTTGCGCGCGCTCATGTCATCACCGGCGTGGGGGCCAGCCCCCGTCACGAGGAGGCCCAGGACGACGACGATGGCCGTGAGGATGAGAGCGGTCCACGCGAGACCGCGCTGGACCTGTGTGCCGATGGCCTGCGGCTGAGCGCCGGAGTCGTACGCGCGGCGGACGAAGAGCGTCGAGGCGATGACGGCGGCGGCCGAGGGCACGAAGTGGAGTGCGACGATCCACGGATTCAGCCCCGTCAGCACCGTGATGCCGCCCAGGACCGCCTGGACCGGGACCACCGCGGTGAGCGCGACGGCGAACCAGACGAGGTCGGGGCGGGTGCGGAAGCGACGCAGCAGCACGAGGATCGTGATGACGCCCAGGATGCCCAGGCCGACGCCCAGCAGGCGGTTGCCGAACTCGATCGCCGAGTGCATCGTGAGCGCACCGTACGGGACGATCGAGTCCGGGGTGCAGCGCGGCCACGTGGGGCAGCCCAGCCCGGACCCGGTGAGGCGCACGAGCGCACCGGTGAGGATGATGAGCGACTGCGCGCTCAGCATCATCCAGGCAAGGATTCGGTCGAGGCGCGTCGTCACGGGCAGGTGTCCTCACGTGCTGGGGTCCGGGGCACAGACAGTCTAGTCTCCCTCGCCGGGCGGTCCGGCCGCGGGACCGTGCGTGAGAAGCCGCGTCTCAGTCGAACGGGATCTCAGTCGAACGAGAACCAGCGCCGTGCCAGGACGGAGCCGACCCCCGCCCACACGAGAAGCACGAGCAGCGGTATCCACGCGACGGTGCCGTCCACGATCGCGGAGCGCAGCGCGTCTCCCAGGGCACCCGGGGGAGTGAGCCCCGCGATCTCGCCCCAGAGGCCCTCGCGCGGGAACAGGAGCCCGCCCACGGACGCCATGAGCACCCACAGCAGGTTCGCGACCGCGAGCGTGGCCTCGGGCCGCAGGGTGCCGGCCATGAGGACGCCCCAGGACACGAGCGCGGCAGCGCCCGCGAGCAGCGCGAGGACCGTGCCCGCGATGCTCACCGGGGCCGTGTCGAGGCCCAGCACGACCGCGGTCGTGGCGAGCAGGACGACCTGTACGACGAGGACCGCCAGCACGGCGCCCAGCTTCCCCCAGATGATGCCTCCGGCGCCCAGGGGCGTCGTCGCGAGCTGGCGGAGGACGCCGTAGCGGCGGTCGAACGCGGTCTGGATGCCCTGGCCCGTGAACGCGATCGACGCGACCGCCACACCCAGGACCCCGGCGGTCGCGACCTGGATCTGCGACGCGCCGGCAGGCAGGGACCCCACCGAGGCGAGCACGTCCGTCGTGCCCAGTCCCACGAGGATGATGAGGGGCAGGATGAGGGCGAGCAGCAGCTGCTCGCCGTTCCTCAGCACGGTGACCGTCTCGAACCGCGTCTGCGCGAGGACCCGGCGCACGTCCGCCCTCATCGGAGGCTCCGTCCCGTCAGCTCGAGGAACACATCTCCCAGGGACTTGCCCCGGAATTCGATCGAGCGGACGGCGACGCGGTGCTCCGCGAGGACGCCCGTGATGCGGTGGAGGGATTCGACGCCGGGGGCGCAGTCGATGGTGACGACCGCGCCGTCCACGTGGACGATCCCCTCGCCGGCCAGGGTCATGAGCACCGCCTCGGGCGCATCGTCCTCCAGCACGATGGTCGCGGTGCGGCCCGGCGCGAGCACGTCCTCCGCGCCCGTGAGCTCGGAGACGGTGCCGTGGGCGATGACCCGGCCGTGGTCGACGACGGTGACGACATCGGCCAGGCGCTCCGCGTCCGCCATGTCGTGCGTCGTCAGGACGAGCGCGGTGCCGGCGTCCCGCTGCTCGGCGATGACCTCGTCGACGGCCAGCCGCGCCTGCGGGTCCAGTCCCGCCGTGGGCTCGTCGAGGAAGACGAGGCGCGGTCGGCCGACGAGCGCAGCCGCGAGCCCGACGCGCTGTCGCTGGCCGCCGGAGAGCCGGCGGATCGAGCGCGAGGCGAAGGAGGTGATCCCCAGCCGCTCGGCGAGTGCGTCGACATCGACGGGATCCTCGTAGAGGCGTGCGAGGTGGCGGAGGACCGCCAGTGGTCGCGCGGACATGGGCAGGCCGCCGTCCTGCAGCATGACCCCCGCGCACTCCGCGGTGCGGGCGTGGTCCGTGCGGGGATCGTGGCCGAAGATCCTGATCGTGCCGGACCGGGGGGAGCGGAGCCCGGCGGCGCAGGCGATCGTCGACGACTTCCCCGCCCCGTTGGGGCCGAGCAGCGCGTGCACGCGGCCGGCCTCGGCGGTGAGCGAGACGTCCTCGACGGCCGTCGAGCGGCCGTACGTCAGCGACAGGCGCTCGATGCGGAGGGGGAGGGTGCTCATGAGCCTCCACTGTACTGGCCGGTGCTGCACTGTGCGCAGCCGCACACGCAGGTCACTGGCCTCTTCCTGGGAGAGCGCTACAATTAGGGCAGAAACTTGTTGCTGAAACGAGTGAATCCACCGGTAGGAGGTGTGTGTGTCCGCAGCGGAAGTCGCTCCGCCCGAGGACGGGAGGACCCGTCAGCGGGTCCTGAGCGCCGTCCTGGACCACGGCCCGATCTCCGCCTCGTCGCTCGCGAAGATGATGGGGCTCACGGCGGCGGCGATCCGCCGCCACCTGGATGCCCTGACAGAAGACGGCCTCATCGAGGTCCGCGCCCTGGCGGGACAGCGGGCCGGGCGGGGACGTCCGGCCCGACACTACACGGTGACCGCGGACGGACACGCCCAGATCTCGCACACGTACGACGAGCTCGCGGTCGATGTGCTCGACTACGTGCAGGAGGCGGCGGGCCCCCAGCTGGTCGAGGGGTTCGTCAAGGTCCACACGGACCGCCTCCGCGAGCGCCTCAGCCGCCGTCTCCCGGACTTCCGTCCGGGGGACCAGGGGCAGGGCACCGTCGCAGAGCGGTCCCGCCGTCTCGCGAAGGCCCTCGACCGCGAGGGGTTCGCGGCCTCGGCGTCGCCCGTGGCCGTCGGCACCCCGCTGGAGGCCATGCAGCTGTGCCAGGGGCACTGCCCCATCCGCAATGTGGCCGAGCACTTCCCCGAGTTCTGCGAGGCGGAGCTCGAGGTGTTCGGCGAATACCTGGGCGTGGACGTCCGCCGCCTGTCGACCCTGGCCGGGGGCGCGCACGTCTGCACCACCCACATCCCCACGTCCGCCCTCACCCGCCCCCTCATCGGCGAGCAGGGAGCGGACCCCAGACAAGGAGGCTCACGGTGACCGACACCACCGAGACCAACAGGATCCTCGAGCTCAACCCCGAGCTCAAGGCGATCGGTGCCTACCAGTACGGCTGGCACGACGAGGACGAGGCCGGCGAGATGGCGGAGCGCGGCCTCAGCGAGGACGTGGTCCGCAGGATCTCGGCCCTCAAGGAGGAGCCCGAGTGGATGCTGGAGCGCCGCCTCAAGGCGCTGCGCCTCTTCGAGCGCAAGCCCATGCCGTCGTGGGGTGCCGACCTCTCCGGCATCGACTTCGATGACATCAAGTACTTCGTGCGCTCCACCGAGGGACAGGTCCAGTCCTGGGAGGAGCTGCCCGAGGACATCAAGAACACGTACGACCGCCTGGGCATCCCGGAGGCGGAGAAGCAGCGCCTGGTCGCCGGTGTCGCCGCGCAGTACGAGTCCGAGGTCGTCTACCACAAGATCAACGAGGAGCTGGAGCGCCAGGGCGTCATCTTCCTCGACACGGACACCGCGCTCAAGGAGCACCCGGAGATCTTCCAGGAGTACTTCGGCACGGTCATCCCCTCCGGCGACAACAAGTTCGCCGCGCTCAACACCGCCGTCTGGTCGGGCGGCTCGTTCGTCTACGTGCCGCCGGGCGTCCACGTGGAGATCCCGCTGCAGGCCTACTTCCGCATCAACACGGAGAACATGGGCCAGTTCGAGCGGACGCTCATCATCGCCGACGAGGGCTCGTACGTGCACTACGTCGAGGGCTGCACGGCTCCCATCTACAAGTCGGACTCGCTGCACTCGGCCGTCGTGGAGATCATCGCGAAGAAGGACGCCCGCGTCCGCTACACGACGATCCAGAACTGGTCGAACAACGTGTACAACCTCGTGACGAAGCGCGCGATCGCGGAGCAGGGCGCGACGATGGAGTGGGTCGACGGCAACATCGGCTCGAAGGTCACCATGAAGTACCCGGCGATCTGGCTCACGGGCGAGCACGCGCGCGGCGAGACGCTGTCCGTCGCATTCGCGGGTGCCGGCCAGCACCAGGACACCGGTTCGAAGATGGTGCACGCGGCACCGCACACGCAGTCGTCCATCGTCGCGAAGTCCGTGGCCCGCGCCGGCGGCCGCTCCGGCTACCGCGGCCTCGTGCACATCCACCCCGGCGCGCACGGCTCGTCGAACAACGTGCTGTGCGACGCGCTCCTGGTCGACAACAACTCCCGGTCGGACACTTACCCGTACATCGACATCCGCGAGGACGATGTGACGCTGGGCCACGAGGCGACGGTGTCGAAGGTGAGCGAGGACCAGCTCTTCTACCTCATGAGCCGTGGCATGGAGGAGACGGAGGCGATGGCGATGATCGTCCGCGGCTTCATCGAGCCCATCGCCCGCGAGCTCCCCATGGAGTACGCGCTCGAACTCAACAAGCTCATCGAACTGCAGATGGAGGGTTCCCTGGGCTGAGCGGATCCCCGATCCCTCATCCCGCACGGAACCACCAGGAGACAGAACACATATGACACAGACACTGGACAAGCCCGCCGGCCTGCCGATCCTCCTCAACGGACGCCAGGACCGGCCGCGCAGCTTCGACCTCGCCGACTTCCCCTCCGTCACCGGTCGCGAGGAGGAGTGGCGCTTCACCCCGGTCAAGCGCCTTGCCGACCTGCTGAGCGAGGAGCCCGCGTCCGCCTCGCTGACGGTCGACGCGCAGCTGCCGGACGGGGTCACCCGGACGACGCTCACCGCCGAGGCCGCCCGCGATCTCGGGATCCTCGCACCCGAGGACCGGCCGGCTGCCCTCGCGGCCGCCGGCGCACCTGAGATCGTCCACTACGCGATCGCGGACGGCGCCGAGCTCGACGAGCCGGTCATCATCCGCGCGAACGGCACCGGCGACGGCACCGTCCACGCGCACACGGTGCTGACGGTGGGCGCCCACGCACGGGCGACCGTCGTCATCGAGCACGAGGGCAGCGCGCGCTACTCGGAGCTGCTCTCCGTCGTCGTGGGCGACGGGGCGGGCCTCACGCTCGCGTCTCTCCAGATGTGGGAGGACGGGTCCGTCCACCTGGGTCAGCACGATGCGCTTGTGGGCCGCGACGCGACCTACCGCCACATCGCGGTGAGCCTGGGCGGCGACATCGTCCGCCTCAACTCGAACGTCCGCTACACCGGCCCCGGCGGCGAGGCGGAGCTCCTGGGCCTGTACTTCGCGGACGCGGGTCAGCACCTCGAGCACCGGACCTACATCGACCACACCACGCCCAAGGCGACGTCGAACGTCATGTACAAGGGTGCGCTGCAGGGCACGGACGCGCGCACCGTGTGGGTGGGCGACGTCCTCATCCGTCCCGACGCCCTGGGCATCGACACGTACGAGCTCAACCGCAACCTCATCCTCACCGAGGGCGCCCGCGCGGACTCCGTGCCCAACCTGGAGATCGAGACCGGCGACATCGAGGGCGCGGGCCACGCCTCCTCGACCGGCCGGTTCGACGAGGAGCACCTCTTCTACCTCATGAGCCGCGGCATCCCGGAGGAGGAGGCGCGCCGCCTGGTCGTGCGCGGCTTCTTCCAGGAGGTCATCCTCAAGATCGGCATCCCGGAGATCGAAGAGGTCCTCAGCCAGAAGATCGAGGACGAGCTCTCGCGGACGGTCCAGTGAGCATGGAGCCCGTTCTCGCGAGCGCGGACCTGACCCCCGGCACCGCCGTGCGGGTCGTCGTCTCCGATCGCGAGGTCTGCGTCGTCCGCACCGAAGACGGCTCCGTCCACGCGATCGACGACATCTGCACGCACGGCGAGGTGTCACTGGCCGAGGGCGACGTCGTCGGCTGCACCGTCGAGTGCTGGCTCCACGGCTCCGCCTTCGATCTGCGCACGGGCGAACCCACCTCCCCACCGGCCTTCGAGCCGGTCGAGGTCTACTCCTGCGATGAGCGGGACGGACAGATCTTCGTCGGCATCCCCGACTGACACACGCTTCCACACACGAACGAATACGAGGTAGTCATGACCACCCTCAGCATCACGGACCTGCACGTCTCCGTCGAGACGGAGTCCGGCACGAAGGAGATCCTCAAGGGCCTCTCCCTGGAGATCAACAGCAACGAGACCCACGCGATCATGGGCCCCAACGGGTCCGGCAAGTCGACGCTGGCCTACGCACTGGCCGGTCACCCCCGCTACGAGGTCACCTCCGGCTCCGTCACCCTCGACGGCGAGGACGTCCTCGAGATGTCCGTCGACGAGCGCGCGAAGGCGGGCCTGTTCCTCGCGATGCAGTACCCCGTCGAGGTCCCCGGCGTCACCGTCACGAACTTCCTCCGCACCGCGAAGACCGCGGTCGACGGCGAGGCCCCCAAGCTGCGCGCCTGGACGAAGGAGCTCTCCGCGTCCATGAAGAACCTGCGGATGGACCCCGAGTTCGCCTCGCGCAGCGTCAACGAGGGCTTCTCCGGCGGCGAGAAGAAGCGCCACGAGATCCTCCAGCTGCAGATGCTCAAGCCTGCCTTCGCGATCCTCGACGAGACGGACTCCGGCCTGGACGTCGACGCGCTGCGCATCGTGTCGGAGGGCGTGAACGCGGCGAAGGAGAGCAGCGACCTGGGCGTCCTGCTCATCACGCACTACACGCGGATCCTCCAGTACATCCGCCCGGACCACGTCCACGTGCTCGTCAACGGGCGCGTCGCCGAGTCCGGCGGCCCCGAGCTCGCGGACCGTCTCGAGTCCGAGGGCTACGACCGCTTCCTCGTCGACGCCTGAGGCTGACCACCCGATGGATTCCCTCGAGACCGCGCGCGTGCGCGGAGACTTCCCGCTGCTGGAGCGGACGGTGGGCGGGCATCGCCTGGCCTACCTGGACTCCGGCGCGACCGCGCAGAAGCCCACGTGCGTCATCGATGCGGAGCAGGACTTCCTGACTCGCAGCAACGCCGCCGTCCACCGCGGGGCTCACACCCTCGCGGTGGAGGCGACGGAGGTGTTCGAGGCCTCCCGCGAGGCGGTCGCCCGCTTCGTGGGCGCGGACACGGACGAGATCGTCTGGACGAAGAACGCCACCGAGGCGCTCAACCTGGTGGCGTACGGCTTCGCGAACGCCTCGGCCGGCCTGGGCGGAGCAGACGCCGCCCGGTTCCGCGTGGGCCCGGGGGAGACCATCGTCGTGACGGAGATGGAGCATCACGCGAACCTGGTCCCGTGGCAGCAGCTCGCCGCCCGGACCGGGGCGCGCCTGCGCTGGCTCCCGCTCACGGATGACGGACGCCTGGATCTGAGCGACCTGGATGCGATCGTCGACGAGTCGACGGCGGTCCTCGCGTTCACGCACGTCTCCAACGTGCTGGGCACGATCAACGACGCCGCCCGCCTCGTCGACCGTGCCCGTCAGGTCGGGGCGCTCACCGTCCTCGACGCGTGCCAGTCCGCGGCGCACCTGCCGCTGGACCTGCACGCGCTGGACGTGGACTTCGCCGCGTTCTCCGGGCACAAGATGCTGGGCCCCACCGGCATCGGCGCACTGTACGGGCGGAAGGAGCTGCTGGACGCTCTGCCGCCCGTGCTGACCGGCGGTTCCATGATCACGACCGTGACGTTGGAGGAGACGCAGTTCCTGCCCGCTCCCCAGCGCTTCGAGGCCGGCACGCAGCCGGTCGCGCAGATCGTGGGACTCGCGGCTGCCGTCGACTACCTCGCGGAGACGGGGATGGAGACGGTCGCGGCCCACGAGGCCGCCATCGGCGAGGCCCTGCTCGCGGGTGTCCGGGCGGTCCCCGGCATGCGCGTGCTGGGTCCGCTCGATGCGTCGCTGCGGATCGGCACGGTGTCGTTCGACGTCGAGGGAGTCCACGCTCACGATGTGGGGCAGTTCCTCGACGCCCGCGGGGTCGCGGCGCGGGTGGGCCACCACTGCGCGCAGCCGCTGCACCGCCGGTACGGGATCACCGCCTCGACGCGCGTGAGCTCCGCGATCTACACGGATGAGCAGGACGTCGAGCAGTTCCTCGCCGCACTCGCCGAGGTGCGCGCGTTCTTCGGAGTCGCAGCGTGACGGACCTCACGCAGCTCTACCAGCAGGTCATCCTCGACCACGCGCGCGAGAGGAGCGGCGCCGGCACCCTGCTGGCGCCGGTCCCGCGGCCGGCGGGCTTCGGCTCGTCGCACCAGGTGAACCCCACCTGCGGCGACGAGATCACCGTCGAGGCCGGACCCGGCGCGGACCTCGCCCGCGAGCACCGCTGGGAGGGGGCGGGCTGCTCGATCTCGATGGCCTCGGCCTCCGTCGCGAGCGAGCTGCTGACCGAGCACGGCCCCCAGCGCTTCCGCGAGGAGGTCATCCCCGCCTTCCGCGCTCTCATGGATTCGCGCGGCCGCGGCGAACCCGACGAGGACCTCCTCGAGGACGCCGCCGCATTCCACGGGGTGTCGCGCTTCCCCGGTCGCATCAAGTGCGCGCTGCTCGCCTGGGTGGCGTTCGAGGACGCACTGGCGCAGACTGACACAGAGAAGGAGTGATCACCATGACCGATGTCATCGACTCACCGACAGCCGCCACACCCGAAGAGGTGACGGAGGCGCTCTACGACGTCATGGACCCGGAGCTGGGTGTCAATGTCGTCGACCTGGGCCTGCTCTACGGAGCATCCGTCGACGAGGAGGGCGTGGCCGTCATCGAGATGACGCTGACCTCCGCCGCCTGCCCGCTCACGGATGTCATCGAGGACCAGGTGGCCCAGGCGCTCGACGGCATCGTGCCGGCGTTCCGCCTCAACTGGGTCTGGATGCCGCCGTGGGGTCCGGAGAAGATCACGGAGGACGGGCGCGAGCAGATGCGCGCGCTGGGCTTCAACATCTGAGCCCTCTGCCTCTGAGGATCTGAGCGTCACACCTCATCGGCCGCGAACGTGTCGCACGCGGCCGGTGAGGCTTCGTCGTATCCGGTCGCGAACCACTCCATCCGCTGCTCCGCGGACCCGTGGGTGAAGTTCTCCGGTGTGACCCGTCCCTGCGCGGTCTGCTGGATCCGGTCGTCGCCGATCGCCTCGGCCGCGGACAGCGCGGCCTCGACATCCGCGCGGGTGAGGGGCTGCAGGAACGGCCTCCCCGTCGACGGGTCGGGGGTCGTCGCCGCATTCGCGGCCCAGGCGCCCGCGAAGCAGTCGGCCTGGAGCTCTGCGCGCACCGCGTTCGACTGCGGCCCGGTCTGGCCGTCCCGCGTCCGCGCGAGCACGCCCGTCAGATTCTGCATGTGGTGCCCGAACTCGTGGGCGACGACGTACTCCTCGGGCAGCGATCCCGCATCCGCCCCGTACTGCGTTCGCAGATCGTCGAAGAAGTCGACGTCGAAGTAGGCGGTCTCGTCACCGGAGCAGTAGAACGGCCCCATCGCCGAGGTCCCCGTCCCGCACGCCGTGTCCCACGTCCCGCTCGTGAGGACCGCCTGCGGTGCCCGGTAGTCGACGCCCAGGTCGCGGGCGCCGCCGCCCGCCCAGTACGCGTTGAGGCTGTTGACCGTGCCGACCACGCGGCACTCGACGTCCGCGTTCGCGTCCTCGCCGGTCCGGCACTTCTGCGCGAGGTCGTCATCCTGGCCCACCGTTCCGGTCTCGATCGACTGGCCGACCCCGGTCAGCTGCTGGAGTGCGAACTCCGGACCGAAGAGCAGCGCGCCCACGATGAGGACGAGTACGCCCGCGCCGCCTCCCACGGCGATCGTGCCGCCGCGCCGGCGGGAACCGCGGGACACCTGCGAGGCGTCGAGCTGGGCATCGGGTCTGAAGGACATGACAGAAGAGTAAGCCACGCACCGGTAGCATGGTGTGGCCCTCGCACCCCCTGCTTCCCCTGGATGGAGATTCTGTGACGCTCACCGCCGCCGTCGATGGCTCGGCACTCGGCAACCCCGGACCCGCCGGCTGGGCGTGGTTCATCGACGAGGACCGGTGGGCCGCGGGCGGCTGGGCGGAGTCGACGAACAACCGCGGTGAGCTGCAGGCGGTCATCGAGCTCCTCACCGCCGCGGCGGACGAACCCGACCTGCACGTCCTCTGCGACTCGAAGTACGTCATCAACTCGATCACCAAGTGGATGCCCAAGTGGAAGCTGCAGGGCTGGAAGAAGGCGAACCGCGAGGACGTCCTCAACCGTGATCAGATGGAGCGGCTCGACGAGCTCATGACGGCCCGTGAGGCCGCGGGGCACCGGGTCCGCTTCGAGTGGGTCAAGGGACACGCGGGGCATCCGCTCAATGAGGCGGCCGATGACCGCGCCCGCGGCGCTGCCGAGGCGATGCGCGCGGGTCGTCCCGTCGATGCCGGCCCCGGCTTCGGGGGGCACGACCGTGGGGACACCGGTCCCGGGGGAGGGGAGGCACCCGCCGCCGAGGCCCCCGCACCCGCGCGCACCGTCGTCGTCTCCTGCCCGCTCGAGGCCGGCCTGGCCGATGCCATCGTCGCCGAGGCCCGGGCGACCGGGCGCACCGCGCAGGACCTGCTCGCCCACCTCATCCGCTCCGGCTGGGAGGCCCGCTCATGATCTCTGCGACCGACCTCGGCATCACCGTGGGCTCGCGCACCCTCATGTCGGGTGTCACCTTCCGCGTCGACCGCGGCGACCGCGTGGGTCTCGTGGGACGCAACGGTGCGGGCAAGACGACCCTCACCCGTGTCCTCATGTCCGAGGTGCTGCCCAGTGAGGGCTCGGTCACGACCTCGGGCACGGTGGGCTACCTGCCGCAGGACCCCCGCGCCGGCGACCCCAAGTCGACCGGTCGCGAGCGGATCCTGGGCGCCCGCGACCTGGACGTGCTGGCCCGCCGCATGCGGAAGGCGGAGGAGCAGATGTCCTCGCCGGATCCGGCCGTCATGGAGAAGGCGATCAACCGGTACCCGCGCATCGAGGCGGAGTTCGTCGCGGCCGGCGGCTACGCGGCGGAATCGGAGGCGTTCTCGATCGCCGCGAACCTGGGCATCGACGAGGCGCTGCTGTCGCAGACGCTCGACACGCTCTCCGGCGGCCAGCGCCGTCGCGTCGAGCTCGCACGGATCCTCTTCGCCGCGCCGGACACGATGATCCTCGATGAGCCCACGAACCACCTGGACGCGGAATCCGTCCTCTGGCTGCGGGACTACCTCAAGACGTATTCCGGCGGGCTCGTCATCATCTCGCACGACCTCGCCCTCATCGACGAGGTCGTCAACAAGGTGTTCTTCCTCGATGCGAACCGCCAGGTCATCGACATCTACGCGATGACGTACCGGCAGTACCTGCGCCAGCGCGAGGCCGACGAGCGCCGGAGGCGCCGGGAGCGGGCGAACGCGGAGAAGAAGGCGGCGGCGCTCCACGCGCAGGCGGACAAGATGCGGGCGAAGGCGACGAAGACCGTCGCGGCGCAGAACATGGCCAAGCGCGCAGATCGGATGCTCGAGGGGCTCGAGGCCGAGAGAGCCGCGGACAAGGTGGCGCACCTGCGCTTCCCCGCGCCCGCCGCGTGCGGCCGCGTCCCGCTCACCGCGGAGGGCCTCAGCAAGTCCTACGGGTCGACCGAGGTGTTCACGGGCGTCGACCTGGCCATCGACCGCGGCACCCGCGTCGTCGTCCTGGGCTTCAACGGAGCGGGCAAGACGACGCTGCTGCGCCTGCTGGCCGGCGTTGAGGAGCCGGATTCCGGTGAGGTGGTGCCCGGTCACGGGCTCAAGCTGGGCTACTACGCGCAGGAGCACGAGACGCTCGACCTGGACCGGTCCGTGCTGGAGAACATGCGCTCCCAGTCGCCGCACCTCGATGACACGGGGGTGCGGACCGTCCTGGGCTCGTTCCTCTTCACGGGCGAGGACGTGCACAAGCCGGCCCGCGTGCTCTCCGGCGGTGAGAAGACGCGCCTGGCGCTCGCGACCCTCGTCGTCTCCAGCGCGAACGTCCTGCTGCTCGACGAGCCCACGAACAACCTCGATCCGGCCAGTCGCGAGGAGATCCTCTCCGCCATCCGGCGCTACGAGGGTGCGATCATCCTCGTCACCCACGATGAGGGCGCCGTCGAGGCCCTCGATCCGGATCGCGTGCTGCTGCTGCCGGACGGCGATGAGGACCACTGGTCCTCGAGCTACCTGGACCTCGTCACCCTCGCCTGAGGCGCCTGCACCTGCGTCAGCGGCGGCCTGCGTCAGCGGCGCGCCCGAGCTGCGCGTCCAGCGCGGCATCCTCGTCCGCGTCGGCGCGGCGCTGCGAGCGCGTGAGGGCGCGTGCGTCCTGGCGCATGCCCAGCACCGGCCGCGGTCCCGCAGCGGGGGAGCGGCGCATCGCACCGTGCCGCAGCGCCTCCTTGTCGACGATCTCGTACTCGACGCCGGCGACAACCTTGTCCCGCGCGATCGCATCATCGCGGTCTCCGCGGCGGACCGCGTCGCGCTCGCGCTTGGCCGCGTAGACGAGCCCGGCGAGGATCATGATCGAGAACGCGATCCACTGGAAGGTGTAGCTCAGGTGCGAGCCGGGGTCGGTGTTGGGCTCCGGAAGTGCCTCGAGCGACTGGGCCGGTGCGGGATCCTCGGAGTCGAGGTACCCGTACGACTGCGCGTAGGCGCCATCACCCGCGATGAGGGGCGGGTCGATCGCGAGGACCGAGGTGCCCGTGTTCTCCGACGCGTCGCCGTCCTGCGCGGGACGCAGCCACGCGGTCAGCGTGACGGACCCGGCGGGAGGTGAGGGGGCCTCGGCGGCGGTCGCATCCGCCCCGCTGCCCGGAGCCCAGCCGCGGGCCACGACGAGGGTGCCCCCGCCGTCCACGTCGAAGGGCACGAGGATCCAGTAGCCGGCGCTGCCGGCCTTGGGACGGTTGCGGGCGACCGTGGCGTCCTCAGGGCGGTAGGTGCCCGTCGCCTCGACGCGCGTCCACTCGTCGACGTCGGAGAAGGTCGCGTCCGTCGCGGGCAGAACCGTCTCGAGGGGGACGGGGGCGGCGCTGTAGTGGGCCTCGATGCGGTCGATCTCCGCATCGCGGCTGGCACGGCGATGGTCCTGCCAGTTCGCCAGCAGGAGACACACGATGGCGGCGACCAGCGCGAACGCGATGTACTGGATCCAGCGTCGGCTCCACAGGAAGCTCACCCCGCACCCTCCGGTATCTGCTCGACGTCGATGACCTCGCGGAGGAACCCGCGCAGGTCCAGGAACTCGGTGAGGTGCGCGCGGTGCTCGTCGCACGCGACCCAGACCTTGCGGCGGTCGGGGGTGTGCAGCGACGGGTTGTTCCACAGGAGCGCGTGCCGGGCCGGGGCACGGCACCCCTTCGCCGAGCAGATGAGGGGCGCCTCAGCGTCCATGGGGGCGTCCCTCTGCGCGACCGTCGGTGTGCCTCTCTGCGTGACCCTGGGGATCCAGTTCCTCGCCGGGGATGATGACGTCGTCGTGATCCTCGTCGGCGGCTGTGCCGGACGTGCCGGACGCGTCACCGGACGCACCGTTCGTGCCCGATGCAGCGGTCGTGCCAGCTGTGCCGTGCGTCGAGGTGGGCAGCGAGCGGGGAGCGCGCTCCGTGACCCTCGAGACCTCGTACTCGACGAGCCGCTCGTCGCGCGAGTTGGCGATGACGACCGCGATCCACGGGAACACGACGGCACCGCCCAGCAGCACCCAGCGGGTGGGGCCGCTGAAGACGAAGGCGAGAAGGAGGCACACGACTCGGATGATCATCGAGATCGTGTACTGCCTGATGCGTCGCCTGTAGTCCTCGTCCGCCGCCGATTGTGCGTCGGTGACAGAGGTCGGCCGTCTGTTCTCACCCATAACCACCCTCCATGGTATCTCCGATAGTCTGGGCACCGCACTCGACCCGCCCCCGATCCCTCCAGGAGCACACCCATGTCTCAGTCCCCCACGGCAGACGCGACGTCGGCAGACGCGCAGGGCGCACCCGTGTCCCGGGTCGTCCTCGTCACCGGCGGCAATCGCGGGATCGGGCGCACCATCGCGCAGGAGATGCTGGCTGCCGGCCACCGCGTCGCGGTGACCTCGCGCAACGGCGATGCACCCGAGGGCGCGCTGGCCGTGTCCGCGGACGTGACGGACGCGGACTCGCTCGACGCGGCCTTCGCCACGGTCGAGGAGGAGTACGGTCCGGTCGAGATCGTCGTCGCGAACGCGGGCATCACGGCCGACAACCTCCTCATGCGCATGAGCGACGACGAGTTCTCCTCCGTCATCGACACGAACCTGGGTGGCGCCTACCGGACCGCGCGCCGCGCGATCACGAACATGATCCGGGCGAAGCACGGCCGGATCGTCCTCATCTCCTCGGTGTCGGGCCTCTACGGCGTCGCCGGGCAGGCGAACTACTCCTCCTCGAAGGCCGGGCTCGTGGGCCTGGCCCGCTCGATCACCCGCGAGGTGGGCTCCCGCGGCATCACCGCGAACGTCGTGGCGCCGGGGTTCATCCGGACGGACATGACGGATGAGCTGCCGGAGAAGCAGCAGAAGGAGTACCTCCAGACGATCCCCGCGAAGCGGTTCGCGGAGCCCGAGGAGGTCGCGAAGGTCGTCCGCTGGATCGCCTCCGACGAGGCCGCCTACATCTCCGGCGCCGTCATCCCGGTCGACGGCGGCCTGGGCATGGGACACTGAACCCGACCCCCGCTCATTACAGAACCCTCGAACAGAAAGGTCCCCACATGGGAATCCTCGACGGCAAGCGCATCCTCGTCACCGGCGTCCTCACGGAGGCGTCGATCGCCTTCGCCGCGGCCCGCCTGGCACAGGAGCAGGGCGCAGAGGTCATCCTCTCCTCGTTCGGCCGCCAGATGAAGATCACCTCGGTCATCTCCGAGCGGCTGCCCAAGCCCGCACAGGTCATCGAGCTCGACGCGACGAACGAGGACGACCTCGCCGCGCTGCCCGAGCGCCTGGGCGGCCAGATCGACGGCATCGTCCACGCGATCGCGTTCGCTCCCAAGGACGCGCTGGGCGGCGTCTTCCTCGACACGCCCTTCGAGTCCGTGTCGAACGCGATGCACGTGTCCGCGTTCTCGCTCAAGGCGATCGCGGTCGCCGCGAAGCCCGTCCTCAACCCGGGCGCCGGCATCGTCGCGCTCACGTTCGACGCGACCGTCGCCTGGCCGGTCTACGACTGGATGGGTGTCGCGAAGGCCGCGCTCGAGTCGACTGCGCGCTACCTCGCGAAGTACCTGGGCGAGGCCGGCATCCGCGTGAACCTCGTCTCCGCGGGCCCGCTCAAGACGACCGCCGCGACGTCGATCCCCGGCTTCGAGGGCCTCGAGTCCATGTGGGGCGACCGCGCACCGCTGGGCTGGGACCAGAAGAACACGGAGCCGGCCGGCCGCGCGATCGTGTCGCTGCTGTCCGACTGGTTCCCGGCGACCACCGGTGAGATGGTCCACGTCGACGGAGGCTTCCACCTCACGGGAGCCTGATTCCGGGGATCCCATCCTGCATGGCGGGCGGGTACGGTGAGGGCATGCCCCTCCTCGTGCTCGCCCGCCATGCGCATACCGTGCCCGCCGTCGAGGCCGGTACGACTGACTTCGACCGCCCGCTCAGTCCTGCTGGCCACGCGCAGGCCCGCCGGATGGGCGAGTTCCTCGCCTCCGACGCGGTGCCGGGCACCCGGTTGATCGACACCGTCGTCGCCTCGCCGGCCCTGCGCACCCGCACCACCGCCGAGGCCGTGGCTGAGTCCCTGCCCGCAGCACCTGATGCTGCGGCGGCCTCCGAAGGCTCAGTCCGAACCGATGCGGCGCTCTACGGCGGCTGGATCCCCGAGTGGGCCGAGGCGCTCGTCACGATCCCCGAGGACTCCGCCGGCGCGATCATCGTCGGCCACCAGCCCACCGTGAGTGCTGTCGTGGCCCATCTGGCCGACGGCGGTGCCTCCGGGCAGGTGCCGCGCTTCCCGCCCAGCTCGATCGCCGTGTTCCGGCTCGAGTCCTGGGATCAGCTGGGAGCCCCGGACATCGCGGGCGCGGCCCGCCCGGAGCTCATCCGTCACTTCAAGGACGACACCAGTAGCTGAGTCATGACCTGCTGCGCAGGACCTCGGTCGCGCGCTCCCACACGATGCGCAGGTCGCGCTCGTCGACGACGATGTCCGCGTGCGGTCGCAGCGCGGGCTTCGCGCAGAACGCGACACCCACGGCGGCCGCCTCGAGCATGTCGATGTCGTTGGCTCCGTCGCCCACCGCGATCGTCCGCTCCGCCGCCACGCCGTGCGCGCGGGCGATCGCACGGAGGTGGCGGGCCTTGCCCTGCCGGTCGACGATCTCGCCGGTGACGCGGCCCGTCAGCCGGCCGTCCGCGATCTCGAGGGTGTTGGCTCGGATCTCCCCGATCTCGATCCCGGCGGTCGCCCGCTCGATGACGGAGGTGAAGCCGCCGGACAGGAGGGCGACGATCCAGCCGTCCGCGCGGGCGGCGGCCACGACCTCGGCGGCGCCCGGGGTGAGGGTGACAGCGGCGGCGGCGTCTGCGAGGACGGTGTCCGGCAGGTCCGTCAGCACCGCGACGCGCTCGCGGAGGCTCTGGGCGAAGTCGAGTTCGCCGCGCATCGCCCGCTCGGTGACGGCGGCGACCTCGCCGCGGCGGCCGGTGGCATCGGCCAGGAGCTCGATGACCTCCTCCTCGATGAAGGTGGAGTCGACGTCGAACACGAGGAGGCCCTGAGCAGTCATGCCACCGATCCTACTGGCGGGGGATCATCCGCCGGACATCACCGCTGCCGGGTCAGTGTCGTGAGGACGCGGGCGGCTGCGCTGTGCACGGCGGCGAGCGCGGGACCCACCGCGTCTCCGCCCGCGGCCGCCGGCACCGGCAGGGACGAGAGGCTGCTGTGGACGTGGAGTGCGGTGTGGAGGCTGCGCGCGGCGTCGTGATCGCCGGTCAGGGCAGCCAGCGCGGTGTGCCGGGTGTCGTCGTGGTCGCCGCTCAGGTCCGCCTGCCAGTCGCGCCACGGCAGGTCGGGCACCTCGTCCAGCGGCTGTGCCTCGACGGCTGCGAGCGCGCGCATGACGGATTCGCGCAGGCGGCGGGAGGCCTCGGCGGGGGAGACATCGTCGACGGGGGCATAGACCGCCGGTGCGCATGGGACGACGACGGCATCGCCCTCTGTCCCCAGCGCGACGACCGCAAGCGCGACCCCGTCCGCATCCTCGACGACGCACAGGGCGTGCGTGCGCACCGAGGCGCGCGCAGTGGCCCGGCGGCCGTCCCGGTCCATCCGGGGCACGCGCAGCGGCAGGGACGGGTGGACGGGCTCGACGCGGACACGAGCGGCCCCGGCCTGGCGCAGTCCGGCGACCCACAGGAGCAGGCCGGCCGGGGCCTCGGCGCCGGTCCCCGCAGGGGGAGCGAACACCGCGTCGTCGACGATGAGGGGGACGGGCAGCCCGGCGGTGTCGAACGCGTGGCTGACGGTGTCCGGGGCCGCCCGATCCGTCAGCCGGGCGGTGGCCGCCGTGGCGAAGAGCACGGGGAGGAGCGGTGTCGTCGTGAGCATCGCTGGAAGTATAGAGTGAGCGCCATGAGTGCAGTGGTGGAATTCGATGCCGTCAGTGTCCGCCGAGGACAGTCTCACCTCCTCGACGATCTGAGCCTCACCGTCCGCGACGGCGAGCACTGGGCGGTGCTGGGTCCCAACGGCGCGGGCAAGACGACGCTCCTGCAGCTGGCCGGCTCGCGCATGCATCCGACCTCCGGCTCCGTGCGGCTGCTGGACGAGCAGATGGGCCGCGTCGACGTCTTCGAGCTGCGTCCCCGGATCGGGTTCACGTCGCAGGCCCTGGCGCAGCAGACGCCGGGCTCGGAGATCCTCCGCGACCTCGTCCTCACCGCCGCCTACGGCGTCGTGGGCCGCTGGACGGAGGAGTATGAAGAGGAGGACATCGCGCGTGCGGAGGACCTGCTCACCGCCTTCCGGATCGGGCACCTGGCCGACCGCCGGTTCGCGACCCTGAGCGAGGGGGAGCGCAAGCGCGCGCAGATCGCCCGCGCCCTCATGACGGACCCGGAGCTGCTGCTCCTGGACGAGCCCGCCAGCGGGCTGGACCTGGGCGGTCGCGAGGAGCTGCTGCAGGCGCTCACGGAGATCATCGGCTCGCAGCACGGGCCCACGACCGTCATGGTCACGCACCACGTCGAGGAGATCCCGCGCGGCATCACGCACGCGCTGCTCCTCAAGGACGGGCGGGCTGTCGCGGCCGGTCCTATCGAGCAGGCGCTCACGGCGGAGAACCTCACGGAGACCTTCGGCGTCCCGGTGGTCCTCGAGGAGCACGAGGGCCGGTTCGCGGCCCGTGCGTCCGGCGCCACCTCCTCCGCGTCCCACTGATCGGGGCGCGCTTCCGTGGAGATCTACGAACTCGTCCTCATCCTGCTCGCGGGCGTGGGGGCCGGAGCGATCAATGCCGCAGTGGGCTCGGGCACGCTCATCACCTTCCCGGTGCTCGTCGCCTTCGGTGTCCCGCCGGTCAGTGCGACGATGAGCAACGCGCTGGGCCTGGTGCCCGGCAACATCGCCTCCTCGTTCGGGTACCGGGAGGAGATCCGCGGGCAGGGGAAGCGGCTGCTCAAGCTGCTGCCGGCGTCGCTGCTGGGCTCGCTCGTGGGCGCGTACCTGCTGCTGCACCTGCCCGATGACACGTTCGAGTCCGTCGTGCCGATCCTCATCATCCTGGCGCTCGTGCTGGTCATCGGCCAGCCGATGCTCCAGCGCTCCCTCAAGCAGCGGAGGCTGCGGACGGGGGCCGCGGAGCCGGAGGAGCCGGGCCCGGGGCGCGCACTCGTCGTCACCCTCATCGTCTTCGCGTGCGCGATCTACGGCGGGTACTTCGCGGCAGCCCAGGGCATCATCCTCGTGGGTCTGCTGGGCCTCGTCCTGACGGACAGCATCCAGAAGATCAACGGGGCGAAGAACATCCTCGTGCTGGTCGTGAACGTGACATCCGCGACTGTCTACACGATCGTCGGCTTCGACCGGATCAGCTGGATCTCCGTGCTGCTCATCGCGATCGGCTCGCTGTTCGGCGGCTACTTCGGGGCGCGGGTCTCGCGACGGCTGAGCCCCGTCCTGCTGCGGACCGTCATCGTCGTGCTGGGCCTCGTCGCGTTCTGGCGCATCGTCTCGATGTGAGGCGTACTCGATGAACACGCCCCGGAGGCCCGAGCCCACCGTCGACCAGCTGCTCGCTGCGGCGGCCGAGCACGGCATTGATCCCGCGCGATTGCTGCATCTCGATGAGGCGGACGGTGTTGCGGGCGCGGACGGTGCTGCCGGTGACCTGCTGGTCGACTACCGGGACCTCACCGACGTGCGGCTGCGCACCTCGCTCGAGGCCGAGCACGGCCTCTACATCGCG
>DWZY01000204.1 GCA_019117325.1 Candidatus Brevibacterium intestinigallinarum | reverse complement strand
GACGACGGGTCGACGGATGACACCGGTGCTCGCGCCCGCGAGGCCGGCGCCCAGGTCGTCACCCACTCGACCAACCGGGGCAAGGCGCAGGCGATGATGACCGGCTCCTACGCGGTGCGCAATCGCGAGATCTCCCAGCTCGCACCGGGAGCGCGACCGCGCCACCGGGCGCTCCTCTTCATCGACGGCGACCTCGAGGACACGGCGGCAGCCACCGCACCGCTCGCCCAGCCGATTCTGGCGGGCGAGGCGGACGCGACGATCGCGATCCTGCCCGCGCAGAAGCGCAAGGGCGGCGGGTTCGGCTTCGTCGTGGGCCTGGCGAAGCGCGGCATCGAGCGCCTCTCCGGCTTCCGCGCCACCCAGCCGCTGTCCGGCATGCGCTGCATGACCCGCGAGGCCTTCGACGCGACCCAGCCGTTCGCCGCGGGCTGGGGTGTCGAGACCGGCATGACGATCGACCTCGTGTGGGCCGGCATGCGCGTGCGCGAGGTCGAGTGCGACCTCCAGCACCGCGTCACCGGCCGCGACCTCAAGGCGCAGCTGCACCGCGCGGCCCAGTACCGGGACGTCGCCCGCGCGCTCGCCGCCCGCGAGCTGCGCGCCCGCATCAGCGGAGGCCGCCGCCCCACCTCGGTGGTCGCACCGGCGCCCCGCCCGGACGGCCCTCAGGACCCGGACGGACCCCGGGACGAACGCGCATGACGCTGTCCGACGCGAAGCGCTGCGCCTACCTGGGTCCGGCGGCGACCTTCACCGAGGCCGCGCTCATCGATCTCCTCACGGAGCACGACCTCCTCGACACCGTCGAGCGCGTGCCCATGCGCAGCCAGAACGAGATGTTCGACGCCGTCCGCAGCGGCGAGGTCGATGCCGCGGTCGTCCCCATCGAGAACTCGGTGGAGGGCGGTGTGCCCGCGACCCTGGACGCGCTCACGCGGTCCGGGAACCTGCAGATCGTCGCCGAGGCCGTCGTCCCCGTCCGCTTCGTCCTCGCCGCCCCGCCGGGCACCGTCACGTTGGGGACCCTGCAGACCTTCGGCACGCATCCCCACGCTGAGGCGCAGACCCGCCTGTGGATGCAGGAGCACGCGCCGCAGGCCGTCTACCACCCGACCGGCTCGACGGCCGAGGCCGCACGAGTTCTGGGGGCGGCCTCGGCGGGCGGCGGTGAGCCGACGTCCTCGGGACCTGCGGCGACGGCGGGGGTGTCCTACCAGGCGGCCATCGGACCGCGACTGGCGGCTGAGACTTATGGGCTCGAGGTGCTGGCCGACGACATCGGGGAGAACTCCGGGGCGCAGACGCGGTTCGTGTGCGTCCAGCGACCCGGCCTGCTGCCGGAGCCCACGGGCTGGGACCGGACCACGGTCGTCGTGGGTCTGGCCAGCGACCGGTCGGGCGCGCTGCTGGAGATGCTCGAGCAGCTGGCCGCGCGCGGGGTCAACATGTCCCGCATCGAATCGCGGCCCACGGGCGACGGGCTGGGGCTCTACCAGTTCTCGATCGACGCGCTGGGACACGTGCGGGAGGCGCGCATGGCGGAGGCGCTGCGCGGCATCCACCGGGTGGCAGGGCGCGTCCAGTTCCTGGGGTCGTACCCCATGGCGGCCGCGGAGCGCACGGAGCTCAACGGCACGAAGAAGGCGGTGGATCCGCGGGTCGCGGACGAGGCATTCGACGCCGCACAGGCATGGCTCGATGAGGTGACCGGAGGATGACGCAGTCGCAGGACCCGCAGAACGCGGGAGTGACGCAGGGTGCGCAGGGAAGCGCAGGCGCGCACGGATCGGGGGACGCAGAGGCGTCCGACTTCGATTCGCTGTTCGGGCCGGGAACGGCTGCGCGGACCTCGTCTCAGGCGTACGACTACGACGCACTGAACGAGGAGCGGAGGGCGGAGAAGCGCCGTCGCCGGCGCGGATCCGGCCGCGGAGCCCAGGGGTCGTCGCGGATCACGACGCGGTCGACGAAGAAGAAGACCGGACGGAAGGTGCTGGCCGGCTTCCTCGTGCTCCTGCTCATCCTCATCGCCGCGATCGTGGGCTACGTGTTCTACCTGGGCAGCCTGTGGAACGGGAACTCGAACCAGCTGGGCGAGGACGAGGTGTTCGGGGGAGACCAGCCGGTCGCGTCCTCGGACGTGAACATCCTGCTGCTGGGCTCGGACGCGCGGGACGAGGACGTCGACTACGAGGGCGATGCGCGCGGCAACCGGTCGGACACGATCATGGTCATGCACATCGATGGGGACCGGGAGGGCGTGCAGATCATGTCGATCCCGCGCGACTCGTGGGTCGACATCGAGGGACACGGCAAGGCGAAGATCAACGCGGCGATGAGCTACGGCGGACTGCCGCTGGCGACGCAGACGATCAGCGAGTTCATCGGCGCGCCCATCCACCACGTGGCGATCATGGACTTCGAGGGCTTCACGGCGCTGACCGACAGCGTGGGCGGAGTGGTCGTCGACTCGGAGCAGGAGTTCGAGATCAACGGGCACACGTACACGAAGGGCCCCAACCAGCTGTCCGGCGAGGAGGCGCTGCCGTTCGTGCGCGCCCGCAAGATGTTCGCGGACGGGGACCTGCAGCGCATCCGCAACCAGCAGGCGTTCCTCTCAGGGCTGATGGACGAGATCATCGACGCGGACACGCTGGGCAATCCCGCGAAGGTCGCGGGCATGGTGCGCGACTTCTCGCCCCACATGACCGTCGACGACAAGCTGGACGCGTCGAGGATCGCCGGGCTGGCGTACCAGCTGCGCGGTCTGCGCTCCGGGGATGTCGAGTTCTTCTCCGCACCGATCAGCGGAGCCGGTCAGTCCTCCGATGGGCAGGCGATCCTCAACATCGATGAGGAGAAGCTCGCGGAGATCCAGGACGCGTTCGAGAACGACACGGTGGCGGAGTACGCGCAGACGGCGGAGACGGTCCACCTGTGAGGCGGCGCGGCTGATCGCACAGGGTGCGGGAGCGCGGCCGCGGCGAACTCCAAATCAACTCAAAATCACTCTTTGAGTTTTGAGCTGCAGTGTCCGTGCAGGTCAGATGCCCTCGCCACCAGCGCCTT
>DWZY01000017.1 GCA_019117325.1 Candidatus Brevibacterium intestinigallinarum | reverse complement strand
GCCAGGCGCTTGGCGATCTGCCGGACGGTCGTGGGCTCCACGGTCCCGACGCGCCCGACGCCCACTCCCTCCGGGGCGCCGGGCGTGGGGTAGAGAGTGCCCTCAACGCGGGCGTCCAGGACGTCGAGGAGTGCGTCGGAGACGCCGCCCAGCTGGGAGTCCGCGTTCGTGTGCGCGGCGAGGTGAGCGATGCCGGCCCGCACCAGCCGGGTCACCTGGCCGCCCTTGAGGGTGTCCGCGGCGATCGTCGTGACTCCCCGCAGGAGGAGGGGGTGGTGCGTGAGGAGGAGGTCAGCGGACGTCTCCTCGGCCTCGGCGATGACGGTGTCCATCGGGTCGACGGCCAGGAGGATCGAGGAGATCGGAGCGGTCGGATCGCCGACCGTGAGCCCCACGGAGTCCCAGGACACCGCGTAGGACTCCGGCCACAGGTCATCGATGAGGGCGCGCACCTGCGCGAGTGTGGGGGACGTCATGCACCCACCGTAGTCGAGGCCGTCTCGCTGCACTGCCCGTGGAGTGGCGCAGGTCACGTCCGTTCGATACGTTTCGGTTCATGAGACCCATCACAGCACCGCGCCAGAGCACCATCGCCGACCTCGTCCGCCGGTCGGCCCAGCGCACGCCCGAGGCCGTCGCCGTCGAGTTCGCGGACCGCACCTGGACCTATGCGCAGTGGGACACCGCCGTCACCGCTGTCGCACGCCACCTCCTGTCACTGGGGCTGACACCGGGTGACCGCGTCGCCGCCTACGGCGCGAACTCGGACGTCTACGCGCTCCTGTTCCTGGCCAGTGCGAGGGCCGGCCTCATCCACGTGCCGATCAACTACCAGGTGCGCGGCGAGGAGCTCGACTACTTCCTGACCGATTCGGGCGCCGCGGCCGTCTTCGCGGATGCTGACCTCGCTGAGCGGGTCACCGACACGCCCACGGGTGCGACGCTGCCGGTCCGGACGCTCGAGGACCTCGTCACCGTCGCAGCAGAGGACAACGTCGAGCCGCAGGGAGACGGCGAATTCGCCGCCCAGGACACGGATATCGCCCAGCTGCTCTACACCTCCGGCACGACCTCCGCGCCCAAGGGCGCGATCATGACCCACCGGGCGCTCCTCCACCACTACATCAGCTGCATCACCGCGCTGGACGTCGAGGCCGCGGACGTGTTCGTCCACGCCCTGCCGCTGTACCACTCGGCCCAGATGCACGTGTTCCTGCTGCCGGCGCTGGCGCAGGGCGCCCGCAGCATCATCGTGCCCGGACCGGTGCCGGACCAACTGTTCGACCTGTTCGAGACGCGCGGCATCACGTCGTTCTTCGCGGCACCCACCGTGTGGGTCGCGATCGCCAACCATCCCGAGTTCGCCACACGCGACCTCACGAGCCTCAGGAAGGGCTATTACGGCGCGTCGATCATGCCGGGGCCGGTTCTCGCCCGCCTGCAGGAGGCACTGCCCGGGATGGGCTTCTACAACGCATTCGGCCAGTCCGAGATGGGGCCGCTCTGCACGGTCCTGCGGCCCGAGGAGCACGCGGACCACCCCGGTTCCGCCGGTCGACCCGCACTCTTCGTCGAGACCCGCGTCGTGGACGCCTCCGGGAACGACGTGGAGCCGGGACAGCAGGGCGAGATCCTCTACCGCTCGCCCCAGCTGTGCGAGGGGTACTGGAACAAGCCCGAGGCCACGGAGGAGGCCTTCCGCGGCGGCTGGTTCCACTCGGGCGACCTGGTCGTCCAGGACGAGCAGGGCTTCATCGAGGTCGTCGATCGCGTCAAGGACGTCATCAACTCAGGCGGCGTCCTCGTCGCATCCCGACAGGTCGAGGACGCCATCTTCGAGCTGAACGCGGTCGCCGAGGTGGCGGTCGTGGGGATGCCCGACGAGAAGTGGATCGAGGCGATCACCGCATTCGTCGTCACCAAGGGCGAGATCGACGAGACCGCGATCGTCGAGCACGTGCGCGGCCGCCTGGCACCGTTCAAGGTCCCCAAGTCGGTCCACTTCGTCGAGGAGCTGCCCAAGAACACCTCGGGCAAGATCCTCAAGCGCCAGCTGCGGGGGTGAGTGCCTGACATGGGGGGGTGCCCTGCCACCCGTTAGGTGAAGTACTCACTATTTGAAATCACACAAAACAACGGATATGCTCAGTGTCATGACCACGGGGCATGACACGACACTCACGGACCGGGTGCGGGGCGCAGGAATGCGCGCCACACCCGGCCGTGTTGCTGCGCTGGAGTTCCTCCACTCCCATCCGCATTCCACTGCGGCGGAGGTCCACAGCGGCATCGCATCCCGCCTCCCCTCCCTCTCGATGCAGTCCGTCCACAACGTCGTGAATGACCTGACGGAGAAGGGACTCCTCCGCCGTGTCGACGTCCCCGGCGCTGCCAGGTACGAAACGCAGACGGGCGACAACCACCACCACATCCGGTGTGTGATCTGCCATCGCATCGAGGACGTCGAGTGCGTGATCGGGGAGGCCCCGTGCCTCTCCCCCGGCGCCCACGCGTCGATGCCCGTGCTGCTGAGCGCGGACGTCACCTTCCAGGCCATCTGCGCCCAGTGCGCCGAGGCTCGGGAGATCGCGTGAGCGGCGGTCCGCCGCTTACCGCACTGCACGCCCCTGGCCACCAGCTGTCCCTCACCCTCTCCCGCAGAGACACGTTCCGATCGGAAGGAAGACCATGACACAGTTCGATCCGACACAGCCCTCCACCACAGAGTCCGGCGCACCGCGCCAGTCCGACGCTCACTCGCTGAGCGTCGGAAATGACGGCCCGCTGCTGCTGCACGACGTCGCACTCGTCGAGAAGCTGGCTCGCTTCGACCGCGAGCGCGTCCCGGAGCGCAGCCCGCACGCCAAGGGCTCCGGCGCCTTCGGTGAGTTCGAGGTGCTGGACGACGTCTCCAAGTACACGAAGGCCGACTTCCTGCAGCCCGGCAAGAAGACCCGCATGCTGGCGCGCTTCTCGACCGTCGCCGGTGAGCTGGGCTCCCCCGACTCGTGGCGCGACGTGCGCGGCTTCGCCCTGAAGTTCTACACCGAAGAGGGCAACTTCGACATGGTGGGCAACAACACGCCCATCTTCTTCGTCCGCGACCCCATGAAGTTCCCGGACTTCATCCACTCGCAGAAGCGCACACCGGACTCCGGCCTGCGCTCGGCCAACATGCAGTGGGACTTCTGGACGAACTCCCCGGAGTCCGCTCACCAGGTCTCCTACCTCATGGGTGACCGGGGCCTGCCCAAGACGTGGCGCCACATGAACGGCTACTCGTCGCACACCTACATGTGGGTCAACGAGCAGGGCGAGAAGTTCTGGGTCCAGTACCACTTCCACTCCGACCAGGGCGTGGAGAACATGACGAACGAAGAGGCCTCGAAGCTGGCCGGCGAGGACGCGGAGGTCCACCGTCGCGACCTGTTCGACTCCATCGCGCGCGGCGACTTCCCCAGCTGGACCCTCTCCGTCCAGATCATGCCGTACGAGGAGGCGAAGGACTACCGCTTCAACCCCTTCGACCTCACGAAGACCTGGTCGAAGAAGGACTACCCGCTGCACCGCGTGGGCCGGTTCACCCTGAACGAGAACCCCACGAACCACTTCGCGCAGATCGAACAGGCGGCCTTCAGCCCCAGCAACACCGTGCCGGGCACGGGCCTGTCCCCGGACAAGATGCTGCTGGGCCGCGTGTTCTCCTACCCGGACGCGCAGCGCCACCGGATCGGCACGAACTTCAACCAGCTACCGGTCAACGCTCCCGTCAGCCCCACGAACTCGTACGACAAGGAGGGCCACATGCAGTACCACCACTCCGGTGCTGCACCCGTCTACGCCCCCAACTCGTACGGCCGTGCGCACCAGAGCACGGAGGCCACCGTGGACAACGGCTGGGAAGCGGACGGCACGATGGTCCGCGCCGCCTACTCCCTGCACGCGGAGGACGACGACTTCGGCCAGGCGCACACTCTGGTCCGTGAGGTCTACACGCAGGAGCAGCGCGACCGCCTCGTCGAGACGGTCACCGGCAGCCTCATCCCCGAGGTCCAGGAGCCCGTCCTGTCGCGTGTCTTCCAGTACTGGAAGAACATCGACGCCGAGGTCGGCCAGGCCATCGAGGACCTCTACAACGAGAAGACCGGCGCGGCGAAGGCCTGATGCTCGTCTGAGCTCTGATCGTTCAGACGGCTCTGCCCGCCACTCCCCTGTGGGAGCGGCGGGCAGAGCCGTTTCAGCGTGAGAGATCGATCGCGGGTGTTCGTGCGTCCATCAGCGTCGCGCGTGCTCCTGCCTCACCCACCCGGTGGGCTCGTCGCTCTCGTCGAGCGTCCATCGCGCGGTCTCGTCGAGATAGCGGACGTTCGGTGTGAACCAGGACGTCTGATCCGGGCCCCAGCCCGCGATCACCGTGGCGGTTCGTTCAGCGACCGGGATTGCCGTGCCTGCCGGAGAGAGATAGGCCTGCACTTGGAGGTGCACGGCGTCGTACTCGTCAGCCACGCTCGCCCAGTCCGGAATCACCCACGCCCCGTCTCGGCCAGTAGCGCGGTACCAGTCGTGCCGCCTCTGCGCGGTGACTTCGATCGGGTACCGTGCGCACAGGTCCGCCCAGGCTTCAGCGGAGTCGATCTCGCAGATGCGCAGCCCCGCGGGCGCCCTCAGCCGCCGCGCGTCGGCGGCCTTCCAGCCCAGGCTGTCCTCGACGCACCACAGCCCGGAAGGACTGCCATCGACCAACGCTCTGGCGGTCGAGGGAAGCTCCGGCGGTGGGCACGACCACCACGCTCCGCTCCAATCAGCTGTCACACGAGTGGGGCGCTCCCGCCACGCGACCAGTTCCTCCTCGACTATCAGGTCCCGCTCCGTGCGCAGCCATGTGACTGGGTCGGCCATGATCACGTGCGGAGGTGCGTCGTCCCACTCCACCTGCCACTGGGAATCTTCCGCCACCGGCTCGCTCCACCACGCGGCATGCGCTGATGCGGCGACGTGCTCAGCAATGCGGCGCAGCGGAGCGTCCAACTCGTCTGTCGCGGCGAGCACATCGCTGCCGTCGGCCTCTTGCCAGTACCGGGCCGAATCGGCCATTCGGCGAGGCACTCACGGAGCAGTCCCGGCGTCACATCAGCCAGCGGAACCGATGCGAGACGCTGTGCAACGTCTGCAGGGGCCACTGCCGCGCGGTGAGCATCTGCGTCACCCATCATCTGAACCGACGTCCCGACGTCCGGATCCATCTGGTGCGAGGCGATGAAGACCCCCGCGCTCAACGAGTCCTCGCGGTACTCGGGGTCATGGAGCTGTTCCGATGCGATCGCGTACTCGAGCAGCAGCCGTCGTCCCCGCGGACCCCGCATGAGGAGGTCAGCGAAAGACTGCGTCTCGATCATGCGAACACCTCCCACGGCGCACAGGAGCGATCGTGGTGCGACGTCAGCTGCCGATCGTGGCGACACCACTGATGTGAAGAACAAACGTCTGGTGGGCCCAGAGGGACTCGAACCCCCGGCCCCCTCGGTGTAAACGAGGTGCTCTGACCAACTGAGCTATAGGCCCCTGCCGCATGCGGCGGATCAAGTATGCCACAGCACAGCACTCTGTCTGCGGAGCTCAGTCCGACCGAGCCCCCTCTGGAGGTCACAGGAGTGTCACGAACGGACCACTCAGGTGACAGTTCGGTCAGTGACCCTGACCACAACGACCATTAATTGTTCGGACCACTCGAGATTCCTACAGTCGACACCAAGAAGTCCAAGACTCCTCACGGACGAGGAGCGGCATCGCAGGCGCATCGCCTGCAGCCGGCGAGGACCCGACGGAGACGGAGCCACTCCCATGAAGCAGCACACCCTCGCACCCGCGGTGCTCGCGTCGATCACCGCCGCCGGCCTGGTTCTCATGCCGGTGACCGCGTTCGCCCAGGACACAGATGAGGCCTCGCTCCGCGTCGAGCAGTCCACTGAGCCCACGGGCGATGCCACCGAGGCCTCCGCGCCTCAGAAGGCGGAGGCCCAGAAGAAGGACAACGAGGCAGCCGCAACGCCCGAGGCCGAGCCGACGGAGGAGCCCGAGGAATCGGGAGACGAGCCCACGTCCAAGCCGGAGGACCCGCAGGGCGACGAGAGCGACAGCACCGATGACGCTCACGACTCCGATGACGCCGACGACGCGGACGAGGACGCGGATGACGACGAGTCAGAGGACGAGGAGGCGACAGACGAGAACGCCGCCGTCTCGGTCGCGGACGTTGCTCTGAGCGAGATCGCCGACGTGGACGGTGAGGAGGCTCCCGCAGGCGCACAGATCAGCGTCACAGGCCTCCTGCCGGACACGGCGTACACGCTCACGGTCGACGGCGGCCCGGAATCGTCCGACGACCAGACGCTGAACGCCGACGCTGACGGTACGGCCGCAGAGACGTACACGATCGAGCTCCCTGACGACGCGGACCCTGCGTCGTACGCGGGCCGGCGCACCGTGACCGTCACGGATGCGGACGGCGACGAGGTGGCCTCGGGAACATTCCAGGTCACGGATGACACGACGGAAGACGAGGCACCGGAGGCAGATCCCCAGCTCGACGTTCCCTCGTCGATCCAGGTCGACGATGTCATGGTCCCCGCCGGTGAGGAACCGGGTGATCGTGGTCTGCCCGTCGCAGCGACGGGTCTGGACCCGGAGGGTGACTACACCTTCCGCGTCGTCGCACCGGCAGAGAACTCGGATCTCGATGCGGAGTGGGACGCGGAGGTCAGCCCGGAAGGCACGGCCAGCGGCACGTACTACATCGAGTGGACCGGCGACTACCTGGCCGATGCGATCGCCGGCACCTACCGCGTGGAACTCGTCGACGGTGAGGACGAGGTGGTCGACCAGGCTGACGTCGAGTTCACTGTCGACGCGCAGGACGACGACGAGGAAGGCGACGACGAGGACGATCAGGGAGACGACGAGGGCACCGGCGGTGAGGACGAGGGCGACCAGGACGACAACGCGGATGACGCATCCGTCGACCCGTCGGTCAGCATCAGCCCTCAGAAGCTGAGCGCCACAGCCTTCATGGACTACGAGCGCGGCGTCCAGGTCACGGCGCTCGACTGCGCGCCGGGCGAGGCCGTGGAGCTCGAGGTGCT
>DWZY01000203.1 GCA_019117325.1 Candidatus Brevibacterium intestinigallinarum | reverse complement strand
CGATGTGCTTCCAGGACAGCTCGGAAACGTGGACCAGGCCGTCGACACCGCCGAGATCGACGAAGGCGCCGAAGTTGACGATGGAGGACACGACGCCCTTGCGGACCTGGCCCTTCTGGAGCTGGTGCAGGAACTCGGAGCGGACCTCGGACTGGGTCTGCTCGAGCCATGCACGGCGGGACAGGACAACGTTGTTGCGCTGCTTGTCGAGCTCGATGATCTTGGCTTCCAGCTCCTGGCCGATGTACGGCTCCAGGTCGCGGACGCGACGCATCTCGACGAGCGATGCCGGCAGGAAGCCGCGCAGGCCGATGTCGAGGATGAGGCCGCCCTTGACGACCTCGATGACGGTACCCGTGACGACACCGTCCTCTTCCTTGATGCGCTCGATGTCGCCCCAGGCGCGCTCGTACTGCGCGCGCTTCTTGGAGAGCATGAGACGGCCGTCCTTGTCCTCCTTGGTGAGGACGAGGGCCTCAATGCCGTCGCCGACCTCGACGACCTCAGAGGGATCGACGTCGTGCTTGATCGAGAGTTCGCGGGAGAGGATGACGCCCTCGGTCTTGTAACCGATGTCGACGAGCACCTCGTCGCGATCGACCTTGACGACGGTCCCCTCAACGATGTCTCCGTCGTTGAAGTACTTGATGGTCTCGTCGACGGCCGCGAGGAAGTCCTCGGAGGTGCCGATGTCGTTGACGGCGACCTGCTTCTGGTGCGCCGAGTCAGGCGTGGTGGTGGTCATTAGGTAAGGGACTCCGTAGATGGAATGTGGCCCGCGATCCCGGGGGAACGGGGACACGGTCTCGTGATGGATGATTGGAACTGCAGCACGGCGGCGTGTGACGTCCACGGTTCGCGATGTGCATACAGTCCAATATGCTAGCACCACGACGGGTGCGAGCGCACGCGCGGATGCGGGTCGATGAGCGAGGAGGCGGAGTGAGCGACGGCGAGTACTCACCGGAGATCATCAGTGGCGGCTACCTGTCGATCGGCGAGGAGGAGTCCGTCCGCGCGAACCGATCGTACTGGGACGGCTCCGCTGAGGAGTACCTCGCGGAGCACGGCAGCTTCCTGGGCGCCTCGGAGTTCGTGTGGTGCCCCGAGGGCATCCGCGAGGACGACGTGCGGCTGCTGGGCGACGTCCAGCGCCGGCAGGTGCTCGAGGTGGGCTGCGGCGCGGGCCAGTGCTCGCGCTGGCTGGCCGAGCAGGGCGCACTGGCGACGGGCGTCGACCTGTCCTCCGGCATGCTCGAGCAGGCCTCCCGCCTGCAGCGCGAGCACCCCCTGGGTCCTGATGCGGTCCCGCCCACGTTCCTCCAGGCCGATGCCCGCTCGCTCCCCTTCCCCTCGGGCAGCTTCGACATCGTCTTCTCCTCGTACGGCGCGCTGCCCTTCGTCAAGGATGCGGAGACGGTGCTGGCGGAGGCCGCGCGCGTCCTGCGTCCCGGCGGCCTCTGGGTCTTCTCCGTCAGCCACCCTCTGCGCTGGATGTTCCCGGACGTCCCGGGCGAGGCCGGCCTCACCGTCGAGTACTCGTACTTCGACCGGACGCCGTACGTCGAGATCGACGGTGCCGGGCAACCGGTGTACGCGGAGCACCACCGCACGATGAGCGACTGGATCCGCCTGCTCATCGACGCGGGCTTCGAGCTGACCGGACTGACGGAGCCCGAATGGCCCGAGGACAACGAGTCGTCCTGGGGCGGCTGGTCGCCGCTGCGCGGGCGACTCATGCCGGGCACCGCGATCTTCTCCGCACGCAAGTGCGGCTGAGTCCTGCGCGGGGCTGAGCCGCGAGAGGCTGAGCCCCTCGCGGCTGATCCCTCAGTGCGCGGCGTCCTGCCAGCTCTGCCCGATCCCCACGTTCACCGCGAGCGGGACCGACAGGGACGCGGCCGACTCCATCCGCTCGCGGACGATGCGGGCCACCTCCTCGTGCTCCCCCGGCGCCAGGTCGACGATGATCTCGTCGTGGACCTGGAGGAGGACGCGGCTCGCGAGTCCGGCCTCGCGGATCGCCTCGTCGACCCGGATCATCGCCCGCTTCATGATGTCCGCGGCGCTGCCCTGGATGGGGGCGTTGAGCGCCGCGCGCTCCGCCATCTCGCGGACCTGTCGCCGGTCTGACGTGAGTGCCGGCAGGTAGCGGCGCCGCCCGTCCATCGTCTCCGTGTACCCGCGCTCGCGCGCCTCCTCGACGACAGTCGAGAGGTAGTCGCGGACCGCGCCGAAGCGGGCGAAGTACCCGTCCATGAGCCCGCGCGCCTCATCGACCCCGATGCCCAGCTGCTGCGCGAGCCCGTACGCGGACAGCCCGTAGACGAGTCCGTACGACATCGCCTTGACCTTCGAGCGCAGCTCCGGCGTCACCTCGGAGGTCTCGACGTCGAAGACCTGCGCGCCCACGTACGCGTGGAGGTCCTCCCCCGCCCGGAACGCGCTGATGAGCGACGGGTCGCCGGACAGGTGCGCCATGATCCGCATCTCGATCTGCGAGTAGTCCGCGGTCATGAGCGCGTCCGCGTCCCGCCCCGGGACGAAGACCTCGCGGATCCGGCGTCCGGCCTCCGTCCGCACGGGGATGTTCTGCAGGTTGGGGTCCTTCGACGACAGCCGCCCGGTCGCGGCGACCGTCTGCAGGTAAGTCGTGTGGATCCGCCCGTCCTCGGCGATCGTCTTCTCCAGCCCCACGACCGTCTGGCTGAGCTTCGTGCGGTCGCGATGCGCCAGGAGGTGGGCGAGGAACGGGTGCTCCGTCTTCGCGTAGAGGTCCGCCAGCGCCGCGGCGTCCGTCGTGTGCCCCGTCTTCGTGCGCTTCGTCCGCGGCATGTCGAGCTCGTCGAACAGCACCTCCTGCAGCTGCTTGGGCGAGCCCAGGTTCACCTCACGGCCGATCGCCGCGTAGGCGTCCGCCGCGCTCGCCTCCGCCTGCTGCCGGAACTCGTCCGCGAGCTCCTCAAGCCGCGTCCGGTCGACCGCGATGCCGCGGGCCTCCATGCGGGCGAGGATCTCGAGGACGGGGACCTCGATCTCCTCCATGATCCGGGTGAGTCCACTCGCCTCGAGCGCCTCGGCGAGCACCGGCTGCAGACGCAGCACCGCGTCCGCACGGGCTGCCAGCGCGGCGACGGGGTCGTCGTCCGCCGCCTCGGGCAGTGACGCCCCGAGCCGTGCGGAGACGAGGTCGCCGAGGTCGTAGCCGCGGCGGTCCGGCTCCAGCAGGTAGCCGGCCAGCTGGGTGTCCCACGCGATCGCGGCCCCGGGGTGGCCCGCCTCCCACAGGGCTTTGAGCTGCGGCTTCGCATCGTGGGCGACGAGTCGCGGGTGCTCTGCCAGGAGCGTTGCGAGCGCCGTCGTCGCGGCCTCGTCGAGCTCGCTCAGGTCCAGTGAGACGAGGTCCTCGCCGTGGGCGAGCACCATCCGGTCAACGGTTCCCTGCCCGCGCGAGTAGGCGGCATCCGTGTCCAGTCCGACCCAGTCGGCCGCACGGATGGCACCGAGCACGCCCGGCAGGTCCGCGGAGGTGAGCGGGCGGGCCTGCCGGACCGGGGCCTCGGCCGCGGCAGCCGTGTCCTCGTCCGCATACAGGGCCTCCGCGCGCCGGCCCAGCACCGCGAACTCGAGCTGGTCGAAGAGCGCATCCAGTGCGGACCGGTCCGGCGACTGCCGGCGCGCGTCCTCGATCGCGACCGGCAGCTCGACATCGTCGAGCAGGCGGTTGAGGCGGAAGTTGCGCTGCACGTCGTCGAGGTGGGTGCGCAGGTTCTCCCCCGCCTTGCCCGTGATGTCGTCCGCGTGCGCGACGACCTCCTCGAGGCCGCCGTACGTCGTCAGCCACTTCGCGGCGGTCTTGGGGCCGACCCCCGGCACACCGGGGAGGTTGTCCGCCTTCTCCCCCACGAGCGCCGCCTGTCCGCGGTACTGGGCGGGGGTCACTCCGTACTTCTCCTCGACCGCCTCCGGAGTCATCCGATCGAGGTCGGTCATCCCGCGGCGCGGGTACAGCACCGTCACTCCGGGGCGCACGAGCTGGAAGGCGTCCTTGTCGCCGGAGGCGATCCGGGCCTCGACGCCGGCCTCCTCCGCCAGCCGCGCCAGCGTCGCGAGCACGTCGTCCGCCTCGACGCCCGCGATGCCCAGGACGGGGATGCGCATGGCACGCAGCACGTCCTCGATGAGGTCGACCTGGCCGTGGAAGTCCGGCGGGGTCTTCGCCCGGCCGGCCTTGTACTCCGGGTGCTCGTCGAGGCGGAACTGCGGGCGGCCCCGGTCGAAGGCGACGGCGATGTGGGTGGGCGACTCCGCCTCGATCGCGGTCAGCAGCATCGAGATGAAGCCGAACACGGCGTTCGTCGTCTGCCCGTCAGCGGTGCTGAACTTCTCCGGCGGCAGGGCGTGATAGGCGCGATACGCCATCGAGTGGCCGTCGATGAGGAGGATCGAGTCCTGGGTGCTGGATGCGGTAGTCACCCCCACAGGGTACCGGTCGCACCGTGACTAGAGTGGCGGTGTGCGAGGCTCCGCCGGAGCCCCGCCTCGGACCCATCCACTCCCAGACCGACCGCCCCCCAGGAGGCCCCATGCCCGCCGCGCCGCAGCTGCCCGCACTCTCGCCCGACATGACCGCGGAGGACGCCGCCGCCGTCGTCGACGGATGGTCGCTGCCCCCGGGCACGCTCCTCGAGCGGATGGGGATCCGCCTCACGGGGATCGGCTGGGAGTGGGCGGAGGGCACGTGCCCGGTGGAGGGCAACCTCCAGCCGGCGGGGCTGTTCCACGGCGGCGGGCACGTCGTCATCGCGGAGACCTTCGCCTCCATGCACGCGGCGATGCGTGTGGGCGGCCCCGTCGTGGGCGTCGATCTCAACGCGACGCATCTGCGCTCGATCACGGAGGGCACGGTGTTCGCACGCGCCCAGGTGCTGCACGCGGGCCGTCGTCTCTTCAACCACGAGGTCCGGATGACCGACGCGGACGACCGACTCCTGTCGATCGTCCGCATCTCCAACATGGTCCTGCAGGGGTCATGACGACCGATGTGCTGCTGACCGGCTTCCGCCCCTTCGACGGGGCACGCATGAACGAGTCGTGGGAGGCGGTGCGGACGGCCGCACCCGCCCTGCGGGATCGCGGGACGCGGGTCGCGACGCGCGAGCTGCCCGTCGAGTTCGGCATCGCATCCGCCGCGCTCGCAGGCATGGTGGACCTGCTGCGGCCGCGTCTCATCGTCGCCGTGGGGCTGGCCGCCGGCCGTGCCG
>DWZY01000202.1 GCA_019117325.1 Candidatus Brevibacterium intestinigallinarum | reverse complement strand
CAGGAGCAGGATGTCCTCGCAGATGAGCATCAGACGGGCTCGGTCAGCGCGCGCTCGATGACGTCGAGGCCCGTCCGCAGGTCCTCCTCGCTGATGTTGAGCGGCGGGACGACATGGATCCGGTTGAAGTTGACGAACGGCAGGACGCCCCCGGACTTGATCCGGGAGACTACCTCGTTCATCTCCGGCGATGACCCGCCGTACGGGGCCAGCGGCTCGCGCGTCTCCTGGTCCTGCACCAGTTCGATCGCCCAGAACATGCCGGTTCCGCGGACCTCGCCCACCAGCGGGGAGGCAGCGGCGATCTCCCGCAGGCGGGGACCGGTGACCTCCTCGCCCAGCCGCCGGGCGTTCTCGACCATTCCCTCGTCCTCCATCGCGGTGATCGTCGCGACGGCGGCGGCAGCGGCCAGCGGGTGGCCGGAGTACGTGAGTCCGCCCGGGTAGGGCACGTCTGCGAAGGAGTCGTAGATCGCGTCGCTGATCGCGACGCCGCCCAGGGGGACGTACCCGGAGTTCACCCCCTTCGCGAAGGTGACGAGGTCCGGCACGACGTCGAAGTGCTCGAACGCGAACCAGCGCCCGGACCGGCCGAATCCGGCCATGACCTCATCCGCGATGTAGACGATGCCGAACTCGTCGCACAGGGCGCGCACACCCTGCATGTACTCCGGTGTGGGGAGCATGATGCCCGCGGTGCCGGGGATCGACTCGAGCACGATCGCCGCGATCGTCTGCGGGCCCTCCAGCTCGATCGTGCGGCGCAGGTGGGTGAGCGCGCGGTGCGTCTCCTCCTCCTGCGTCGTCGCATGGAACTCCGAGCGGTACAGGAAGGGTCCGAAGAAGTGCACGGTGCCCGCGTCACCGGCATCGTTGCGGAAGCGGCGGGGGTCGCCGGTGATGTTGATGGCCTGCTCCGTGCCGCCGTGGTAGCTGCGATAGCGGGACAGCACCTTGCGCTTGCCCGTGTGCAGGCGCGCCATGCGCACCGCGTGCTCGATCGCGTCCGCGCCGCCGTTCGTGAAGAACACGCGGTCGAGACCCGCCGGCAGGCGCTCGGCGATGAGGCGGGCGGCCTCGGACCGCTTGTCGTTCGCGTGCGCGGGGTTGATCGTGCACAGGACGTCCGCCTGGTCCTTGATCGCCTGGACGACCGCGGGGTGCTGGTGGCCGATGTTCGTGTTGACCAGCTGCGACGAGAAGTCCAGGAACGGCTTCCCCTCCCCGTCGTACACGTACGAGCCGGCCGCGCGGGACACGACCATGGGGGTGAGCTGCTTCTGCGCGGACCACGAGTGGAACACGTGCGCGCGGTCCAGGTCATAGGCGCGCTGCGACTCCGACCGGATGTCGTCCAGCTCGTCTTCCGTGAATTCCAACATGGCGCTCCTCCTGGGGTGGGCGGTGCGCACCCGGCCCAGGTGCGCCGCCGGGCGCGTGGCCCGCTCCTCCTACCGTACGACGGACGGCGGACGCAGGCACCCGGACGTTCGCACCGCGACACGGGACGCGCTGCTGTCCGTGCCCACCGATAGGCTCGGCCCATGTCCGATCCGTCGACCTATCGCACCGTGGCCCTCCCCGTGGAGGCGGAGATCGAGATCAAGCGGTCGCGCTTCCTCACGCTCCTCGCGCCCGTCGCGAACGAGGAGGAGGCCCGCGCACTCATCGCCGACCGGCGCGGCGAGCATCCCAAGGCCCGCCACCACTGCACCGCGTTCGTGCTGGACCCGGACGCGCGCACGCGCCGCTCCAGTGACGACGGCGAGCCGGCCGGCACCGCGGGCGCACCCATCCTGGACGTGCTGACCGGCCACGACCTCACCTATGTCCTCGCGATCGTGACCCGCTACTTCGGGGGCACGCTGCTGGGGGCCGGCGGACTGGTCCGCGCGTACGGCGAGGCGACATCGGAGGCCGTGGCGGCCTCGGCGGTGGTGACGTACTCCCAGCGGGTGCCGCTGACGGCGACGGTGGACTATGCGCTGGCGGCGGCGATCGACCGGATGGCGCAGGCGGCCGGGTGGTCGACGCGGGCGGACTACGCCGCCGAGGTCGCGGTCACCCTCTTCGTCCCGCCCACCCAGGTGGATGCGGGCCTGCGGAGCCTGGCGGACGTGAGCGGCGGGACGGTCGAGGCCGCGGTGGGCGAACCGCAGTGGGCGCGCTGAGCGCGCCGGAGAGACAGGTCAGTTCAGCTGCGATTCAGTCGAGTTGCGCGGTTCAGTCCAGCTGCGCGATGCGCTGGACGCCGGCGTTCGTGAGCATGAAGAGGTCGTGGGGCCGCATCTCGATCTCGAGGCCCCGACGGCCGGCGGAGACGAACACGGTGGGGTGCTGCGCGGCGGACTCGTCGATGTAGACGGGGTGGGGCGTGCGCTGGCCGAACGGGCTCATCCCACCGGTGACGTAACCGGTCCGGCGCTCGGCCTCGGCGACGCCTGCCAGCGTGGCCTTCTTGCCGCCGGCCACAGACGCCAGTGCCTTGAGGTCCAGCTGCCCGGACACGGGCACCAGGGCGTTCACGGGAGAGCCGTCGACCAGGATGTGCAGGGTCTTGAACACGCGCTGCGGGTCGACGCCCAGCTTCTCCGATGCTTCTCCGCCATACCGGCGGGCGCGGGGGTCGTGGTCGTACTCGTGAACGGTGTAGTCGACGCCCGCCAGGCTCAGCACGCGCAGTGCGGGCGTGGCGGTGGACGTGTGGGTGAGTCGGGACATGATGCGCCCACGATACGAGAACCGCTCTGTCTGAGCGAATCAGTCGTGATCAGGGTAACAATCCGCGGGGGTCAGCCCCAGCCCAGCTCGTGCAGCCGCTCCTCCTCGATCCCGTAGTGGTGGGCGATCTCGTGGACGATCGTCACGAGGATCTCCTCACGCAGGTGATCGAGGTCGTCCGCGTAGTCGATGAGCGGGTTCTTGAAGAGGGTGATGGTGTCCGGCGGGACGAACGACATGGCGGATCCGCCGCGCTCCGTCAGCGGGATGCCGTCGTAGACCCCCAGCAGCGTGGGACCGTCCGGCGGGGAGTCCGGCTCGATGAAGAGGGCGACGTTGTCCATGAAGTCGCCGATCCCCTCGGGCAGCTGCGCGATGGCCTCGTCGACCAACCGGTCGAAGAGCTCGTCGCTCACCTCACCTGCGTCCATGGTCCGAGTCTAGGCTCCTGGAAGCGGCGCCGCAGGAGGGCGCCCAGCGTGTGACCAAGGCCACCGTCGCCTGAGTTTGCGGCGCTCGAGAGACTCGGGGTAAGCTAACGGAGGTTCAAGGCCGGAAGGCGGCAGACCGGCTGATCAAGCCCCCATCGTCTAGTGGCCTAGGACACCGCCCTTTCACGGCGGCGACACGGGTTCGAATCCCGTTGGGGGTACGTGTATGATGAG
>DWZY01000016.1 GCA_019117325.1 Candidatus Brevibacterium intestinigallinarum | reverse complement strand
CGAGGAGTGGGGCAGCGCGTTCGTGCTCGCGCAGCAGGCGTGAGTGGAGACCTGGCGTGAGCGGGAAGCAGCCTGCGTCCGCGGATGATCGCTGGGAGCACACCGGCCAGCGGGCCGTGGCACCGCGCGTGGGCGAGGGCGCAGCACCCGGCATGGGCACGCGCTTCGGTGATGTCGCGCAGGCCTACGACCGCGTGCGGCCCCGGTACCCCGCCGGGATCTATGACTGGATCGACGAGCGGGTGGCCGGTCCGGCCTCGGCGGTGGATGTGGGTGCGGGCACCGGGATCTTCGGCGTCGGCCTCACAGACCGCGGCTGGGCGGTGACCGGGGTCGATCCCGATCCGGATCTGCTGCGGCTCCATCCGGAGCCCGCACTCGTGGGCACGGCCGAGGATCTGCCGCTGGCAGACGAGTCCCACGATCTGGTGACCGTCGCCCAGGCGTGGCACTGGCTCGACCCGCCCCGGGCCTCGGCGGAATTCCTGCGGGTGCTGCGGCCCGGGGGCGCGGTCGCCATCGTCCTCAACCAGCTGGACGTGCGCGTCGACTGGGTGCTGCGGCTGGCGCGGATCATGCATGCGGGTGACGTGTACCGGCCCGCCTGGCGGCCGGAGCTGCCCGGGTTCGGACCGGTCGAGTCGACGACGGTGCCGTTCGCCACGGAGGTGACGATCGACGAGGTCGTCGAGCTGGCGCGGACCCGGTCGTACTGGCTGCGCAGCGACGACCGGATCCGGGTGCGCGTCGAGCGGAACATCCGCGAGTTCCTGGGGGAGGAGGGGCGCCTGCTCGCGGCGGCCGCAGGGGACCACCGCGAGCAGACCGGAACCTTCCGGCTGCCCTACCTCTGCCTGGGCTACCTCAGTCGGCCGTCGGAGCCTCGTCCGCAGCGGTCGGAGCAGAGTCCGCCGTCTCGCCGCTGATGACGCTGCTGGAGCGGCCAGCGGCATGCGCGACGGAGATCTTGCGCGGCTTCGCCTCGTCCGCCACGGGGATTGTGAGCGTGAGGACGCCGTCCGCGTAGTCGGCGGAGATGCGGGAGACCGCGACGCGGTTGCCCAGGGTCAGCTGGCGGGCGAACGTGCCGGTGGGCCGCTCGCGGGTGAGCCACTTGGTGTCCGCATCCGCGTCCTTGATCGTGGTGGCGCGCTCAGCACGGACGGTGAGGGTGCGGTCCTCGACGTCGACATCGATGCTGGCGGGATCGACGCCCGGCATGTCGATGTGCGCGATGAACGAGTCGCCCGTGCGGTATAGGTCCATCGGCAGGCCCACCGAATTGGGCGTGCGGGTCACGTCGGAGAAGAAGCGGTCGAGGTCGCGGATCGGGTTGAAGGAGGTTGCGTTCATGATGCGGGTCCTTTCGATCGGGAGGGTTCTTCCCGTCGTGCGCGGGAAGCGCCGTTCCTTGAGTCCAACACGCTCAACTCTACCGGTATTCCGCAGGTGGCGACCCAGCGAACGCACACGTTCGAGTGTGCCGGTGCGCGGGAGGATTCGCACGCGTGATAGGACGGAGTGGGCCATCGGTCCGCCGGCGGAGATGCGGGACGAGCGCAGGGGAGTGGCACCATGACGATGGCATCGATTGCCGGAGCGCTCGTGCCGATCGCGGCCCTGCTGGGGCTGGGTGTCCTGCTGCGGAGAGTCCGAGGCTTCTCCAACCCGGCGTTCTGGTCCGGTGCGGAGCGGCTCGCCTACTTCGTCCTCCTGCCCGTGCTGCTCTTCGTGAATATCGCGACCGTCGACCTCGCGGGAGTGCCGCTGGCCCGCATGGCGGCCGCGGTCGTGGTCCCGACCCTGCTCGTGACGGTGCTGCTGTTCGCGCTGCACCGGTTCGTCGCACCGACGGCACCCGCGTTCACCTCCGTGCTGCAGGGGTCCGTGCGCTTCAACACGTACGTGGGCGTGTCGCTCGCGATCAGTATCGCGCCGGGGGAAGGCGCCGCACTCGCGGGCGTCGTGGGCGCGGTCCTCGTCCCGCTCGTCAACATCATCGCGACCCTGGGCTTCGAGGTCTTCCTCGTCGATAAGGGCTCCCTGCTGGCGCTGGTGCGCAAAATCGTGCTGAACCCGCTCGTCCTGGCCTGCGTCCTGGGTGCGGGGGCCGGCATGTTGCCGGTCGAGGCGCCAGAGGTCGTGCTCGCCGTGCTCGATCCGCTCGCCGCCGCGGCCCTGCCCGTGGGACTGCTCTGCGTGGGAGCGGGGCTGCGCAGGATCGCGCTGCGCACGCACGCGGTGGGCCTGGCGGTGGCCTCCGTCGCGAAGCTCATCATCCTGCCCGGGCTCACGCTCGCGGCCCTCGTCGTCCTGGGCGTGAGTGGGCCCGTCGCGCTCATCGCGCTCGTGTTCTGCTCGATCGGCACGGCGAGCACGTCGTATGTGCTGGCGCGTCAGCTGGGCGGGGACGCGTCCCTGATGGCGGCGCTCATCGCGTTCCAGACCGTCGCGTCGTTCGTGACGCTGCCGCTCGTGCTGACCGTGGGCGCCGCGGTGCTGCTGTGACCCGTGGGGAGCGGTCGTGGATGCCTACTTAACATAATGTAGATTATCGGCTCAGCCGAGAGTGACGGGGAGAAACCCACGTGGCGTTTCCGTGGCGATCTGCGCGAGCGCGTCG
>DWZY01000201.1 GCA_019117325.1 Candidatus Brevibacterium intestinigallinarum | reverse complement strand
GGGCGATGATGCAGAAGTTCCGGATCAATTCCGGTGCGGTCGCCGCGACGTCGATCCGCTTCCGCGCGTCAGCGCTCACCTGAGGTGCCATGTGGTTCCCGAAGTCCTCTCATCAGTCCCAGAGGTGCATTGTCCCATGATCCGCTCCGGCGGGCGAAACGCGGCGCTACGCTTCTGCCATGGCCCTGCTCCCGCCGCGCGGACGCGCGCTGTCCGTCATGACCGCGAACCTCCGCTACCCCGCTCGCGACCGGCACCCGTGGGCCCAGCGGCTGCCCGCGTGGATCGAGCTCCTCACGGAGGAGGCACCGCACGTCATCGGCACGCAGGAGGGCACGATCGAGCAGCTCGACGCCCTCGTCGACGCGCTGCCGGCTCGCTACGCGTGGACCGGCGAGGGGCGTGCGGGCGGGAATGCCGGCGAGTTCACCGCGGTCATCTTCGACGCGCAGCGCCTCGACGCCCGGGCCGTCGACGTCCGCTGGATCTCCGAGACTCCCGATGTCCCCGGGTCGCGCTCGTGGGGGTCATCACACCCGCGCACGATCACGACGGTGGACCTGCGCGATCGCGTGGGCGGGCACGCACTGCGGTTCATCAACGTCCACGTCGACCACCGGTCGGAGAAGGCGCGCCCGCACGCGGCCCGGATGCTGCGCGCGCTGGCGGCGGAGGGGCTGGACGACGGAGCACAGGTGATCATCACCGGCGATTTCAACGTCGACCAGCACCACGACCTCCACCGCCTGCTCGTGGCCGACGGCCTGGTCTCCGACGCCGTCGACGCGTCCGAGGCCGACGTCACGGACGCGGATGTCGACACCTTCCACTTCTACCGGGGGGTCAAGCGCGGGGGACGCCGCATCGACTGGATCCTCCACTCGCCGGGGCTGCGCCCGCTGGCCGTCGCCCCCAACACCAGCGAGCCGGGAGGCGTGTTCCCCAGCGACCACTACCCGGTCCAGGCTCGCCTCGCGTGGGCCCGGGACGCCCTGAGGTCCGAGTAGGCTTCGGAGCATGGATTGGAAGCGTCTCGCCCGCAAGGCCGTCCGAACCGGGGTGCGGCAGGGCATCACCCAGCTGCGCCGGTCCGGCAAGGACACGACCGCACTGACCGTCGTCGACTCGCTCCTGCGCGAGCAGAGCCCCTCACCCGGCCCGGCGAAGCCCGATGGATCACGGCGCTCGCAGGGGAAGGCTCCCGCGCAGGCGCCCAAGCCAGCACCGCGCGAGGAGTTCGACCGGTCCCGCAGCGCGTCGCGGCAGAAGCCGACGCAGCGCTTCCCCAAGCGACCCGACGGCGGCTATCCCGGCGACTACCGTGGACCCATCCGGCCCGTCTACACGCCCGATCTGGATGGGGACGCGGATCCCGGTGAGATCGTCTGGGCCTGGGTGCCGTACGAGGAGGACCACACGCAGGGCAAGGACCGCCCCGTCCTCGTCATCGGCAGGGACGGCCGCTGGCTGCTGGCCCTCATGCTCACGAGCAAGGACAACGTCCCCGGCGGCGTGGGCGACGTGCGCGCGGACGAGCACGGCACGGCGTACATCAATGTGGGCACCGGAGACTGGGACTCGCAGGGCCGGCCGTCGGAGATCCGCCTGGACCGCGTCATCCGGATCGAGCCCACCGCCGTGCGGCGCGAGGGGGCCATCATGCCGATGGACCGCTTCTCCCGCATCGTCAAGGCGATCGAGGTGGAGTGAGGGCCGCTGATCCTGTAGGATCAGTCTTTGTGCGTCCGCCGTGGTGAGTGTCTCATCGTGGGTCGGGCGGACGTCACCACCCACTGTGGTCGGCCGGTGTTTCCCCGCTGGTCCGATGTCGACGGCGGGTGAGCCCTCACGACCATGCATCACCGCACGAAAGAGTATCGACGTTGGCAAACATCAAGTCGCAGATCAAGCGCAACCTCACGAACGAGAAGGCGCGCCTCCGCAACCGCGAGGTCCGCAGTGAGGTGAGGACCGCGATCCGCTCGCTGCGCGAGCAGATCGCCGCTGGCGACGCCGCTTCCGCCCGGTCCGCACTCCAGCTCGCCTCGCGCAAGCTGGACAAGGCCGTGTCGAAGGGCGTTCTGCACAAGAACAACGCCGCCAACCGCAAGTCGAGCCTCGCGAAGCAGGTCAACGCGCTGGACGCGTGATCCCGCTTCGCGCGACTCGCGCGGAGAGCTCGGGCCCGTTCCTCCTCGGAGGGACGGGCCCGAACTGATTCAGCCCCTGCTGATCCACCCGTGTGCTGGTTCAGCCCGCCCGGGACACGTCAGCGCATCCGGGACAGGCTGCAGACGGAGGCGACGAGACTCTCGACCGCGTAGACAGGGTCCCGGCCCCCGCCCTTGACGGCCTCGTCCGCCTCTGCGGCAGCCAGCAGTGCGCGTCCCAGCGCGACCGGATTCCACGCACGCGACTCGCGCCGAGCACGGTCGACCTGCCACGGCGCCATGCCCAGCTCCGAGGCCAGGGAGGCCGAGGAGCCTGAGAGCCCCTCGATCTTCGCGAGGTTCCGCAGCTTCATCGCAACGGCTGCGACGACGGGGACCGGGTCCGCGCCCGTCGCCAGCGCGTGCCGCAGCAGGGAGAGCGCCTCCCCCGTCCGTCCGGCGGCCGCGGCGTCCGCGACCTTGAAGCCTGTCGCCTCGATCCGCCCGCCGTAGTACGCATCGACGACGGCTGCGTCGACGGTGCCGGTCGTGTCCGTCAGCAGCTGCCGCACCCCCGCGTCCAGCTCCGAGAGATCCGCCCCCAGCGCATTCATGAGGGCGGCGAGCCCTTCCTGCGTGAGCGTCCGGTCCGCCCGCGCGAATGCGTCCTTCGCGTAGGCGGAGCGGTCCGCCTCGCTCTTGAGGACCGCCACGTCCACGGTCGGGGCACCGGCGGCCGCGATAGCCCGGAGCAGCTTCGCGCCCCGCTGCCCGCCCCGGTGCTCCAGGACGACGACCATGTCCGGGTTGGGATCCTCGACGTAGGCCAGGGCGTCCTTGAGGAAGTCGTCGCTCATGGAGGCGAGGTCGTCGATGAGGATGAGGCCGTGCGCGGAGAACAGTGAGGGTGCCGCCGCGCTCATGAGCGCGCCCGCCTCGTACGAGGAGGCGCTGAGTCGCACCGGCTCGATGTCCGCATGCTTCCGGGTCACGGCCTGGATGATCCGCTGCCGGGCATTGCGGATGAGCACGTCCTCGCCGCCGGAGAGGAGCACGAGGGGTGCCGGTGCCGCACGATGCCACGCGATCGTGTTCTTCTTCGCTGCCACGGCTCCACACTAGCGTCCGCCGGGGACGCAGGCGTCCGCGCCGCCCAGGAGGGTGAGATTCGCGGTCAGCGCGATGCTCCCGCACTCGTCCGTGCGCAGGACGGGAATGGCACCGAAGGCGGCGAGGGCCTGCGAGGACGGGTGCCCGTACGTGTTGTCCGCACCGACGGAGACGGCCCCGGCCCGTGCCCGGGCGGCGCGGTAGAACGACGCGGACAGGTCGGAGCTGCCGTGGTGCGGGGCGACGAGCACGTCGACCGGCGCACGGACCGCCAGGTCCCGGGCCAGGCGCAGCTGCTCCGACTCGCCCACGTCTCCCGGCAGCAGGATCCGCAGCCCGTCCGCCTCGACGAGGAGCACGAGGGACGCCGCATTGCCGTCCTCGGCGCTGCGCGGCTCTGGCGGAGGCCAGAGCACCTCCGCGGTCACCCCGGCCGGCAGGAGGGACTGGGTGAGCGGTCGTCCCGCCGCCGCGGGCTCCCCCACCGGGGCCAGGACGGAGGCCGCTCGCGCATCCGCAGTCGCCGCGAGTGCCTGCGGATAGAGCAGGACCGCCTCGTCGACCCCCGCGACTGCCTGCGGCAGGGCGCCCACGTGATCCGTGTCGAAGTGCGACACGGCGATCGTGAGGCGGGTGATCCCGGATCCGGCCAGGCATGTCGCGAGGGCGGTCGGGTCATCCCCCGTGTCGACGAGGAGCGCGTGGTCGCGCGGTCCGTCCCTGCTGCGGACGAGCGCGGCGCTCCCCTGCCCCACGTCGCACACGAGCAGCGTCCAGGCGCCGCGGCCGGTCGCGGTGAGCGCCGGGGTGCCGAGTCCGGCGGCCAGGCAGGCGCATGCCGTCACGAGTCCCGCTTCCCGGACCCACCGCCGCCCCAGCAGGACGCACGCTGCACCGGCCACCAGCCCGGCGGCGACGATGATCCCCACGGTGCCGGCCGGCCATCCCAGTGAGGCACCGGGCAGCGAGGCGCAGACCACCGCGACACGGGCGATCCACCAGGCGGCGAGAGCACCGGCGGCGCCCAGGCCCCGGGCGAGGAGGGAGAGCGGCGCGATATCGCCCAGTCCGTGGCTGAGCCCCTCGACCGCGAGCGCCCCGAGTCCCAGGACCGTTGCCGGCGCGACCGCGGGACCCGCCAGCGCGTTGGCGAGGACCGCGTAGGGGCTCATGCGCGGATCAAGGACGAGGAGCAGGGGTGAGACACCCAGCTGCGCGGCGGTCGGCACGGCCAGCGCGGCCGCGAGGACGTGCGGCACTCCCCGGTCCGCGAGCAGGCGGGCGAGGGGCTGGGCGAGAAGGATGAGCGCGGCCGTCGCACTGACGGAGAGTCCGAACCCCACCTCGCTCGCCAGGTGCGGTCGGACGATCAGCAGACCGGTGATCGCTGTGGCCAGCACGGCCAGGGCGGGTGTGCCGACCGGCCGGAGGAGGCCCACGGCCAGCAGTGCTGCCATCGCGGTCGCGCGCATGACGCTGGGCTCCGGCCCCACGACGAACACGTACCCGGCGGTTACGATCGCGGCGGGCAGGATCCGCACCCACCACGGGCTGCGCAGGCGCGCGCACACGAGGACGATGACCCCCGCGACGATCATGATGTTCGAGCCCGAGACGGCCGTCACGTGGCTGAGCGAGACAGTGCGCATCGCCTGGGTCAGCTCATCATCCAGGTGGGCGACGTCGCCCACCACGAGCCCCGGCAGCAGGTCCGCACCGGCGTGATCGCCCACTCCCGCAGCCGTGGTGAGTCCCTCCCGCAACCGCGCGCGGATCCGCCACTGCCGGGCGGGTTCCTCCACGACCTCGGCGCCCGCGAGACCCGCGATGTCATCGCCCCACCAGTCGAGATCCGCTCGCACCGTGGTGCCGGCCGCCGGCGGCGGATCCTCGGTGATGAGCGTTGCACGCCCGAACTCTCCCGTCCCGATCGTCCGCCACCGGCCGGACTCCGTGGGCTGGCCCTCGGCGACGAGCCGGACGAGCGCAGTCGCAGGCCGAGGAGCCTCGCCGGCGCGATGGGCCTGCGCACCCGCTGCCAGGCCCGCGAGTCCCGCGACGCAGAGGATGCTGCCCGTCAGCGAGACGAGTGCGCCCGCGCGGGCTCCTCGGAGGACCAGGGCGGTGCCGGTCAGTGCGACGAGCCCCGCCACGAGCAGAGCCGGGACTCCCGCGACGAGCGAGCAGGTCCACGCCGCAGACGCACCGACGACGACCCGGACCGTCCCGATCCGCTCCCGGACCCTGCGTCGGATCCAGCGCCGGATCCTCCGCACCCTCCGGGACCCGCGCGTCACCCGACCGTCACCGAGTCCCGGATCGCCGCGAGCGTCGCATCGCCGATCCCCGTGACATCCAGCAGCTCGTCGACGGAGTCGAACCGACCGACCGCCTCACGGTGGTCGAGGATCGCCTGCGCCGTGACCGGCCCGATCCCCCGCAGGGTCTCGAGCGCCTGGGCGTCCGCCGTGTTGAGATCGATCGTGCCGCCACCAGCATCGCTTCCGGCCGGCTGTCCACCGCCTGTGCCGTGTGCCGCCCCGTCCGCCGCCTCGGGCGGCGGGTCTGCGGGCTCCTCCCCCACCCTCGGCACGCGGATCTGCTCGCCGTCCACGAGCGGACGGGCCAGGTTGACTCCCTCGACGTTCGCGTCCGCGCGGGTCCCGCCCACTGCCTCGAGGGCGTCTGCGACGCGTGCGCCCGGCGGCAGCTCGCACACGCCCGGGCGGTCGACGGCACCGACGACGTGGACGACGACCGAGGAGGCCAGCCCGGCCGAGGGATCCGCGGCGGCTCCTGCCGTGTCCGGCCCCGCCGGGCCCTGTGCTGGCTCGCCCTCTGCTGGCTCGCCCGCCGCCGCGTCTGCCTGCTCGCCCGCCGCCATGGCACCGTCGAGGGGCTGGTCGCGGTCCTGCAGCAGGGACGGCGCGAGCACGACCACGAGGACCGCCGTGAGGACCGCGCCCGCGAGGACCAGCAGGACGGTCCGGGTGAGGCCCGGCCGGACGCCCCGGGCCGGGTCCGCCCGGTCGTCCGCGCCAACGTTCAGATCGTCGTCGACGTCATCGAGAACGTCATGATCACCGAGGGCGTCGTCGAGGGCGTCCCCGAGGTCACGGTCCTGGTGCGCGAGCGTGTCCCGATCCGCGGGCGTCCAGCCCCGCTCGCCGCTGCGGGCCAGCAGCGCGGAGAACCGTTCGACGGGTGAGGGGCTCATGGGCCCCACCCTGGTACGCCGTTCCCATCCCGCAGGCCTCACCCGCGGCCCTGTGGATCACGCGCGTCTTCTCCCCCGCTCCGCGTGCGCACCGGCGCTCCTCAGCACACCTGGCTGTGACCTCCCGTGGTCCGGGAGCGCTCTCAGCTGCGTCCGCGCACCACCACACCCACGGCGCCCGGTCCCACGTGGGCGACGATGACCGGTGACAGCGCGCCCTCGCTCACCGTCCACCCCGCCTCCGCGGCCGCGCTCGCGAGTTCGTCGCGCACCGCGACCGCATCCTCGCCGGCCGCCGCGAGCGATCCCTCGGACACGAGGACGACGATCTCGCAGTCCTCCAGGGAGCGGGCGACCTGGAGCGCCTCCGCGATCATGCGGGCGTGCGCCTTGCGGACGGTGCGCACGCGCGCCCGGGTGTCCACGACACCGTCGGTCAGGCCCAGCACCGGCACGATCGACAGGGCGCGGCCCACGAGCGAGGCGGCACGGCCGATCCGTCCGCCGCGCTCCAGGTGCTCGAGCGTCGCGGGGCAGAAGAGGGTGGTCGTCTCCTCGCGCAGGTAATCCTCCGCCGCGGCGCGCAGCGCGGCCGCCCCGCGGCCCCGGGCTGCGCCGTCGGCGATGAGGAGTGCGGCGCCCCCGGCCGCGGCCGAGGTGGTGCGGGAGTCGATGACGGTGACCGGGACCTCGGCGGCCTCTCCCGCCCGCACGGCGGACTCATGTGTTCCGGACAGGGCTCCTGAGATCGTGAGGATGAGCACGTGATCCGCGCCCAGCGCCGCCAGCTCCGTGATCGCGGTGCTGAAGGACTCCGGTGCGGGCATCGAGGTGCTGGCCCGCGCGCCCGCGGCCATCGCGATGCACAGGTCCTCCGGCGGCAGCTCGCCGTCCGTGTGCTCCTCCTCGTCGACGAGGACCGTCAGCGGCACGACCGCGACGCGGGACTCGAGCGCCCGGGTCACCTGCTCGACCTCCACGGGTGTGAGCAGGACGGTCGAATCGACGATGAGGCCGATGCGACCGGCCCCCGTGTCCTCGCCCGGCCGCTGGCCCCGCGGAGCCGTCACGGGCGGCCCAGAGCGCGGTAGGTCCAGCCCGCCGCCCGCCACTGGACGGGGTCGAGGACGTTGCGGCCGTCGAGGATCCGCGGGGCGGCCACCAGCTGCGCCGTCGCCTGGGGATCGAGCTGGCGGAACTGCGACCACTCGGTGAGGAGGAGGACGAGGCCCGCACCGCGCAGGGCCGTGTCGAGGTCGGGCTCGTAGGTCAGCTCCGGTTCCCGGCGGCGCGCATTGTCGATCGCCTCCGGGTCCGTCACCGTCACGCGGGCGCCGCGCTCCCGCAGGCCGGCCGCGACGGCCAGCGCCGGGGAGTCGCGGGTGTCGTCGCTGTCCGGTTTGAAGGCCGCGCCCAGCACCGTGACCGGCACGCCCTCGACGGATCCGTCGCAGACCTCCAGCGCCAGCTCGATCATGCGATCGCGGCGGCGCAGGTTGATCGCATCGATCTCCTTGAGGAAGCTGACCGCCTCCCCGGCCCCCAGATCATCCGCGCGCGCGATGAACGCGCGGATGTCCTTGGGCAGGCAGCCGCCGCC
>DWZY01000200.1 GCA_019117325.1 Candidatus Brevibacterium intestinigallinarum | reverse complement strand
ATCCCGGCATCCGGCCCCGGCCCGTCATCACGACGGTTACTCTCCGGTGCAGACGACGACCTCGCTGATCACGGGTGCCAGCTCCGGGCTCGGCGCCGAGTACGCCCGCTACCTCGCCCGGCACGGGGACCGCCTGGTGCTGGTCGCCCGCGATCACGAGCGGCTCACCGACCTGGCCACGCAGCTCGAGCACGCCGGGGCGCCGGAGGTCGAGGTGCTGTCCGCCGATCTCGCCACGGCCGACGGAGTCGAGGTGGTCCGCGCGCGCCTGACGGACCCGGCCCACCCGGTGGACGTGCTGGTCAACAGCGCCGGCTTCGGCCTGCCGCTCACCTTCGAACGCAACGACATCGAGGACGAGGCACGGCATCTGCGCCTCCACGTCGAGGTGCCGATGCGGCTGATGCACGCGGCGCTGCCGGGCATGCTCGAGCGCCGCTCCGGCACGATCCTGAACATCGCCTCGGTCTCCGCGGTGATGCCCCGCTCCACCTACGGCGCGGTGAAGAACTGGCAGGTGCAGTTCTCCCGCTGGGCCAGCGGCGCCTACCGCGGCCGCGGCGTGACCGTCACGGCGGTCTGCCCCGGCTACACGCACACCGGCTTCCACGTCCGACTGGGCCTGCCCCGCGGCGAGGAGGGGATCCCGGACTGGCTGTGGCTGGAGGCGCCGCGGGTGGTCGAGGAGTCACTGCGCGATGCCGAACGCGGGAAGGCCGTCTCCGTCCCGAGCAAGCGGTACAAGGGGATCTGGGCGGTCTCGCAGCTGGCGCCATCGGGGGTGATGGCGCGGCTGGCGGCGCGGGGACGGTAACGCGACCGACGAGTCACCCCAGGTCCAGGTCTCCTTCGAGCCATGCGAACGTGCGCTGCTTATCGACGCTGAAGTCTTCGTTGACCGTCACGTTCAGGTGAGCGTCGACGAGGTCTTCGGTGAGGATCAGGGAGTCGCTGGTTCCGACATCCGCCCGCTCGACATCCAGCACTCTCTGCCCGGCAAGATGCAATGACGTGAACAGGCGCCCTCCGCCGAGTATCTCGAGGAGCCGGTGGCGAAGTTCGGCCGACCTTGCCACCACGGCTTCTCGAAAGAGGCCGCTGCCAGTCTCGGGGTCCTGCCGGTGGTAGATGCCCTCACGCTCGCAGTATCGGGCGATTTCGATCGTCGTGATCTGCGGCCTGATCTCCCCCACGAGCTCCACATCGGGCTCGAGGTCCGCGGCACCCCCGGAAAGGATGTCCTGGAAGAGGTCGAACAGGTGCCCCAGGCCGACAATCGTGACGAGGTGCCCGGGGTATTCCGCGATCTCCTCGTCCACCTGGACCGGCACATCGCCTGCGCCGGAGAGAACAGCCCAGGCCCAGGGGATCCAGCCGTAGTCATCACGATGGTCGAGACCGCGGGCGACCTCCTCGAGCACGTACTTCGGGATCGGTTCCTGCATCTGGTCGACGATGTTCACGTGGTGTCACTCCTCAGCTCGGGGGTTCACGACGAGCGTGACATGAGGGGCGGACAGTCGATGAGCTTCACAGCGCATGAAGCGAAGCTTTCCTCAGAGCCGACATGCCTCGACCGCAGCGCTCCAGGAACCGAAGCGGTCGACGACGGTCGAGCGGGACGGGGCCGCGTTCTCTCTCGACCAGGTGCCGTAGTCGGCTGTGCTGCCGCCGGGGTGCTCGGCAAGGAAACGAGTCATGTACTCCCTCACCTCGGCGCGACTGCGGTTCTTGATCTTCGATGCATTGGGGGTGCCGCCGGCCTCGGTCAGCAGCTCGGACCAGAGCTTCCCGGTGCGGCGCTGCAGGGTCGCCATCGTGGGGCGGCCCGCGGCGCGGGCCCAGGCGGTGTACCGGGCGGTGGTGATCCGCGGGCCGAGGGCGTCGATCGCCGCACGCACATGGTCGAGAGGGTCGGGCTCGTCGACCGGTGTCTCCCAGTCGCGGGGCGCAGTGATCTCCTCGACCCAGGCGGGGTCGAGGTCCTCGGGGGTGTGGAGCACGGCGAGGGCGGTGCTGATGGTCTCGGTCCAGCTGCCTCCCCCGTGACTGCACAGCCGCTGCCGGATGAGTGCACCGGACGGAGCGGCAGGATGCCGGGCGAGCCACTCCTCGACGGCCCGGAAGGTGGTGCCGCCGTCCGGGGCCTGCACGGCAGAGAGCACCGCCGCCCAGAGGTCCTCATCGCTGAAGGAGCTGCGCGGTGCGCCCTTGTCGGTGCCGATCCCCGCGGCCTTCAGTGCCTCGTTCCAGGTGCCGAAGCGGATCGCGGCGGTCTGGTGGCCGGGCACGCCCTGCTCCCGCGCCCAGGCGGTGAAGGCCTGGCAGGTGGTGGCGCCGGTCGCGGCATGGAAGGCACGGAGATCGGCGATGATCTCCTCCTCGGTGCGGCGGGTGCTCTCGCGCGGGCCGTCGAACGCGGGCTCGTGGTGGGTGCGGCGCCGACCCAGCAGACCGCGCACCTGCTCCTCGGCCAGGCCCAGCGCCCGGGCCGCCTCCTCCAGCGGCGCTGCCGGATGGGCGTGCGACCAGCAGGCCACGGCGGCGGTGTGCTCGGCGCGGCGGGCGGCGGCGAGGGCCTTCGCGGCGGCGTGCCGATCGGTGCTGGACCACGGGGTGTCCCTGCCGAGGATCTGGCGGATCCGCTCGCGGGTCACGCCGAACAGGTCCCCGACCTCCTGCAGGGTGGCGCAGAAGGTGTAGAGGCGGGCGCTGCGGCTGGCCCGCTGGTCCCGGCAGGAGCCCCCGGAAAGGACGGCGTCGAGGTAGCCGGGTTCGCCGGCGGCGACCACGCCGATCTCCCGGTCCCGCGGCACGCGCACCAGACGCAGCACGTGGGCGTGCGGCACACCAAATGCCGCCTCCGCCTCCCACCAAGGGCTGCTTTCGT
>DWZY01000199.1 GCA_019117325.1 Candidatus Brevibacterium intestinigallinarum | reverse complement strand
GAGGCGCTTGCCGGACTGCGGCCCCAGGCGCAGGAGCTGCGGGCGGGCTATGAGGCGGCCGTCGGCTCGGAGCCGGACTGGGTGCACGGGCAGGCGGCGGGTGCCATAGCGGCTGACGCGGATCTGACGGGCACGGCAGGCAGTCCCGGGCAGGTGGAGGCGGAGGTGTTCGTGGTGCACAGCCCGGACGACTTCCCGCACTTCCCGGCCGGGGCGATCCTGGTGGCCCGGACGACGAACCCCGCGTGGACCGCGCTGTTCTACCAGGCGGCCGGAGTCATCACGGAGAGCGGCGGAGCGCTGTCGCACGGTGCGGTGACGGCACGCGAGCTGGGCATCCCGGCGGTCATGAGCATCCGCGAGGCGACTCGCCGCTTCGAGAACGGACAGCGCGTGCGCATCGACGGCAGCGAGGGGACCGTCACCCTCGTGTGAGTGGGGCGGGATGCGGGGTGCCCCTCTTCTTCTGCGAGAGGTGGGGCACCCGCACCCGCGCCCGCAGGCTCACCCCTCCTGCTGCGTCGCCGCCTCGTCCTTCGCCGGGCCGTGGGAGTCGCGGATGAAGAACGCGCCCACGAAGCCCACGAACGCTGCGATCGCCGCGACGAGGAACGCCACATTCGCGCCGTGAATGGCGCCCTCGATCCCGTGCACCTCCGGATCCCGGGCGGTCGCCACCATGACGGTGACGAGCACCGCCGTGCCCACGGACGCGGCGATCTGGCGCAGCGTGTTGTTGAGCGCCGTGCCGTGCGGGATGAGGCTCATGGGCAGCTGGTTCAGCGCGGCGGTCGTCACCGGCATGATGACCATCGCCGTGCCCATCATCCGGACCGTGTTCACGACGGTGAGGTAGAGGAACGTGGTGTCCGGCGTGAGGAACGACAGCGCCAGCGTCGAGACCGTCAGCAGGAGGAACCCGGGGATCGCCAACCACTTCGCGCCCACGGCATCGAAGATCCGGCCCGTGATGGGGGAGGCCGCACCCATGACGACCGCGCCGGGCAGCAGCGCCAGACCGGACTCCATCGCGGTGAAGTCGTTCATGTTCTGCATGTACATCGGGATGATGAGCATGCCGCCGATCATCGCGATGAAGACGAGCATGCCCAGCACCGTGTTGAGCGTGAACATGCGGTTCCTCAGGACTCGCAGCTGCAGCAGCGGTTCCGGCAGGCGCAGCTGGCGGGCGATGAACCACGTGAGCGTCACGGTGCCCACCGCCAGCGGCACGTAGACGGACGGGCTCGCCCACCCGTAGTCGCCGGCCCCGCCGAAGCCGAACAGGAGTCCGCCGAACCCGAACGACGACAGGATGATCGAGAGGACGTCCAGGCGGGGGTTCGTCTGCTCCGTGACGTTCCGCAGCATGACGTAGGCGAAGATCGCGGCGATCACCGCGATCGGCAGCATCATGATGAAGAGGACCTCCCACGGCAGATGGTCGACGATCCAGCCGGAGAGGCTGGGGCCGATCGCCGGGGCGAAGGAGATGACGAGGCCGAAGGTGCCCATCGCGGACCCGCGCTTCTCCACCGGGAAGATCGCGAACAGGATCGTCTGCATGAGCGGGATGATGAGTCCGCCGCTCATCGCCTGCACGACCCGGCCCAGCAGCAGGACGGGGTAGACGGGCGCGATCGCGCAGATGATCGTCCCCGCGATGAAGAGCCCCATCGCGGTGAGGAAGAGGGTGCGGGTCGTGAACTTCTGGATGAGGAACGCTGTGACCGGGATCATGATGCCGTTGACCAGCATGAAGATCGTCGTCACCCACTGCGCCTCACTGGCGGTGATCCCGAAGTCCAGCATGAACGCCGGCAGCGCGGTGTTGAGGAGCGTCTGGTTGAGGATGATGACGAAGGCCCCTGACAGCAGGACCGCCATGAGGATGTTCCGGCCGCCCGCGGAGTGGTCGTAGGCCTGAGACCGCGACGAGTCAGCCACGTGCGTCACCGTCCTCCCCGGTGGTGACGGTCGGGTCGTTTGCCGGCGCGCCCAAGCCCCCGTCCGTCAGGAGCCCGTTCTCCAGCAGGTCGAACGCGGCGCTGATCCGATCGGACAGCAGCGTGGTGCCGTCGGCTGCCCAGCGGTCGATCGCCACGCGCATCGCGGCACCGGCGACGCCCGCGATGAGCGCCGGCCGCGGGTCCTTCGCCGGATCGACGCCCATCCGCGTGCCGACCGACTCCGCCAGCAGGTTCTCCATCCGCGCGTTGAGGCTCAGCTGCCGGGCCAGCAGCACGGGGTGCTGCGCCACCAGTCGCTGACGGGCGAGGGTGCGCTCACGGTCCGAGTTCATGACGGAGAACAGGTCCGTTTCCGTGATGACCGCGCGGATCGCGTGGAGCGGCGATTCCTCCGCGGGGCGCTCGACGATGAGCGGCTGCAGTGTGCGCGCGCCGGCGGCGGAGTCCATCACCAGCGCGTCCTCCTTGTGCGCGAAGTAGTTGAAGAAAGTGCGCGGCGAGATCTGCGCGCGAGCGGCGATCCCGTCGACGGTGAGCGCGTCGAGCCCCACCTCCACCGCCAGGTCGAGGGCGGCGGTGCGGATCGCGCGTCGGGTGTCGTTCTTCTTGCGGGCGCGCAGGCCCGTGTCGCTCTGCGGTGAGTCGGACGGCGGAGTGGAAGCGGGAGTGGGGGAGGGTGTGGCGTCTGCAGTCATCACTCATGACACTACGTGCACATTTGCAGTGACTGCAATGAAGGCCGGGTGAGAGTCCTCACCCGGGCCCACGGCGAGCCCTCCCGCCCGGACAGCGACGGCGGGCCGGCGCCTCCCCGGACGCGGTCGCTCCGCGGAGGCGGGCCTGACTCAGCGGTCGATCACTCAGAGGTGGATCGTCACGTCGCCGTCCTCACGCAGCGCGGTCACCAGCTCCTCCGTCGCCTGCGACTCCTTCTGCGCGGTCACCTGCTGCTCGAGCTGCGGCTCGACGTCCTCCATCGGCGGCATCTCCTGCGCGGCCTGGCCGCCCTGCTGCGCCATCTGCTCCTGCTGCGAGACCGCCTGGTCGTAGGCCTGCTGCATCTCCTCATCGCTGGCCTCGAACGGGCCGGACTCCTCCTGGACCAGCAGAGACACGGTCTCCTGCGACGCGACCTGCTCGCGGACCGCGTCCTCGTCCATGCCCTGCTGGCCCATCGCCTCGAGGAACTCGTCGGGGCCCATCTGGTTCTGCTCCGCAGCCTCCGCCAGTGCGTCGTCGATGTCCGAGTCGTCCGGCTCGATCCCACGGTCGGCCGCCTCCTGCTCCAGCAGCTCGACGCTCACGAGGCTGTCGACGAGATCCTGCTTGAGCTGGTCCTGATCGACCTGCTGCCCGGTCTGCTGCGACTGCATCGCCTGTGCCTGGAACTGGGACTCGTAGGGGCCGGAGAAATCGTCCTTCGTGATCGCCTCGCCGTTGACCTCCGCGACGACGTCGGGGACGTCGGACAGGTCCGGCTCCGTCGCCGAGGCCGCCTCGCCCGAGGCCGCCGGGTCCTGTCCCTGCGCGGCTGAATCCGTCGTGGCCGGGTCCTGTTCCGCATCGCCGCCCGATCCTCCGCAGGCGCCCAGCGTCAGCACCGCCGCCGCCGTCCCGATCGCGATGCCCATCGTCTTCAATTCCATGTGGTCTCCTGTGCTCGGGCGAGCGGTGCTCGCCTCTGCCCGGCTGTCCGCGCGTGCGGCTGTCCGGCTGTGTGCGTGCGACCGTCCACGGTAGTGATCCCACCTGACCGGCCGGGACATCCTCGCTGAGTGCCCGCTGAACCCCCGCGATGCCATGCGCGTTCCCCCGGGCGCGCGGAGCCCGGCGGATCCGACGGGTCGCAGCGGGTGTCCCGGGGCGGAGAGCAGGACTGCCCGATCCGCGACACCGCGTACTCGCTCCTCTTCACTGCGGAGACCATCGAGCGTGCCCGCGAGATCATCGACGCGTTCGTGGTCGGCGGCGGGAACGTGGGCATGCCGTTCGAGAAGGCGCCGTGGGGCGACTGGTACGGACAGGTCTTCGACCGCTTCGGCGTCATGTGGGCGCTGAACGTGGAGCAGGCGCCGCAGGACGGAGCACCTACCTCCGTGGCGCGTCCTCCTGGGCGCGATCGGGGCGAGTGGTGCCCGCGGTGCCGCCTCACGGCAGGATCCGCGCGAACTCCTCCAGAGCGTCGGAGCCCACGATCTCGCCGGGGACCAGCGGCAGCTGGGCCACGGGGAATGCGGGCAGCGCCTCGTGCACCCGCTGGATCTGTGCGTCCTCGATGTCCCGACGGGACCGCAGGAGTGCGCCCGCATCGGACGGGGACCGCCGGTTCGCGACCAGAGCGCAGACGGGCACCTCCATCTCCGTGAGCGAGGCCGTCAGTTCGAGCGTCTCCGCGACCGGCATCCGCTCCGGGGTGAAGACGACGACGAAGCCGGTGCGCTGCGGATCGCGCAGAAGCGACCTCAGCCGATCGAAGCGCTCGCGGCGGCGGTGCAGGGTGCGACGGAGCTCTGCATCCGCCTGCGCGGTCGGATCATCGTCGGTCCCGCCGGCGATGCTCCGCATGGCCGCCGAGTAGCGCTCCGAACGGTCGCGGTTCTTCAGCAGGGACTCCGTCCATGTCGTCAGCTGCCCTGGCAGGGAGAGCAGGCGGAGTGTGTGGCCCGACGGGGCGGTGTCGAAGAGGACCAGGTCATAGGAGTCCGTCCCCAGTGCGGCCGCGTCCGCGACCCGTTCGAGGACCGCCGCTTCGAAGCTGCCGGGTGCTTCGCGGGCCAGTGCGAGATGCCGTTCCGCGTGGGGACGCATGCGTTCGGGCAGCATGCGGCGCATCGTCCGCCCCACGGCGGCCAAGTGGCGGTCCAGTGTGGCGCTCGGGTCGATCTCGAGCCCGTCGACGTACCCGCCCGACGCCAGATCGGGGGTGAGGCGCACCAGCACGTCGCCCACGGTCGTGTCCCACAGGTGGCCCAGGTTGTGCGCGGGGTCGGTGGAGACGACGAGGACTCGGTCCCCGGCGAGGGCGCGGGCCATGGCGAGGGTCGACGCGACGGTCGTCTTGCCGACCCCGCCCTTCCCGCCCACGAAGACGACGTCGAGGTCCGCGATCGTGCTCAGCAGCATGCGATGTGGTCCAGGGGCGAATCCGGCATGCCCATCCGCCGGTGCCAGGCGTGGAAGTCCTGGTAGAGGCCGGGCAGGAATTCTGCGGTGTAGTAGGCCGCCGGGTCGGGCACCCCCAGTGCCTCACCCAGCACGATGAGGGTGAAGAAGTCGTCCTCATCGCGCTTCTCGCGGGCGAACATCTGGCGATAGGGCCCCTTGTAGAACTCCTCGAGTCCGTCACGGACCGCGGCCCACCCGTGGGCGAGCTGGCTCGTCCACGATGGGTCCGGGCCCGTGACGTCCTCGTCCGTCATCGGTCAGACCTCCTCGCGGACCGCAGTGCGCTTCGCGTCCTCATCCTCCGGTTCCGCCGGCTCGTTGACGGCGCGGACGATGGCTCTGATCCCTTCGACCGCCACGAGCACGCTGCTGACGATGATGATGCAGTCGATGACGAACAGCAGCCAGTCCTGCGAACCGGGTGTCGTGAAGCTGAAGAGCTGATCGATCGCGGCCCAGAACGACATGGAGAAGACGATCACCAGCGGGATGAGCGCGGGCCACGGGTTGCGCCGCTTCCGAATGAGCATGACCGCGAGGATCAGCAGCGTGAGTGAGGCCATGAGCTGATTGGTGGTGCCGAAGAGCGGCCAGATGCGCAGGCCGCCCTCCGCGCCCAGCCCCTGGGAGAAGGTCAGGCCCATGCCCAGCACGACGACGACGCCGGTCGCGGCGTATTTGCCGATCCGGAGGTTCACGCGATCGCCCATCTCCTGGACGACGAAGCGCATGAGGCGGAAGCCGGTGTCCAGCGAGGTCGCTGCGAATAGCACCGCCATCGTGGCCAGCACGGTGGAGCTGAGGGACGCGGGCAGGCCCAGGCCGGACTCCATGAGCATGCCGCCGCCCTGGATGAACGACTGGACCCCGGCCTCGCCGAAGGCGCTGTAGAGCTCCTCCCACTCTGCGACCGTGCGCAGACCGGCGGAGATCGCGATGATGGTGCCCAGGGCCAGAAGGCCCTCGCCCACGGCGCCGAAGTAGCCGACGAACCGCGAGTCCGTCTCCTTGTCGAGCTGCTTCGAGCTGGTGCCCGAGGAGACCATGCCGTGGAAGCCGGAGATGGCGCCGCAGGCGATCGTGACGAACAGCAGTGGGACGATGCTGGGCGTGCCGTCCGGCACGTTCGTGTTGATGGCCGGTGCCACGATCTCGTGCGCACCGTCGGAGACGAACATCCCGATGACGACGGCGCCGTACAGCAGGATGAGACCGATGAACAGCTGGACGCCGTTGATGTAGTCGCGCGGCTGGAGCAGCACCCAGACTGGCAGCAGCGAGGCGAACGCGCCGTAGATGAAGAGCGCGAGGATCCAGAACACCGTGGGGGTCATACCCAGGAAGTTGTCCGGGATGACGACCGGGACCACGTCGCCCAGCAGGATCAGACCGTACAGGGCGGCGACGCCCACAACCGTGACGGGCAGCAGTGGCAGGCGCATGCGGTAGACGGCGACGCCCACCAGCAGAGCGACGCCGATCGCGCCCCACGCAGGAATCACGGCGGTGGGCGTGGCGATCAGCAGATTCGTGATGACGACCGAGAACGCGGCGATCACCATGAGCAGCAGGATGAAGATGACGATGAGGAAGAGCCCTGCGCCGCGCTTGCCGATGTACCGGCCGGACAGGGCGCCGATGGACTGCCCCTTGTTCCGCACGGACGCCCACAGTGCGCCGAAGTCGTGCATGCCGGCGAAGAACACGGTGCCCAGCGTGACCCAGAGGAACGCGGGCACCCAGCCCCAGATGAGTGCGACCGCTGGTCCCACGATGGGAGCGGCGCCGGCCACGGAAGTGAAGTGGTGTCCCCAGAGGACGAACTTGTTGGTGGGGACGTAGTCGACGCCATCGCGCAGTTCGTGCGAGGGGGTCGTGAAATCGTCGTTCAGCCGGTAGACGCGCTTCGCGAGGTACCGCGAGTACACGAAGTACCCGAGGGCGAAGATCGCGAGACCGATCGCCATGAGGAGGACTGGACTCATCGGAGGTGTGCCTTTCGTCTGCGCGTCGTTGCGTGAGCCCGTCTGTCGTGCGGATCAGGCGCGGCGGCAGACGTGGCTGTGGCCACACCCTATCAATCCTCGTCGTTCACTGTGAATTCCCTTGGCGGTCTGTGTGAGCCCGACGTGCGGCGGCCTCGATCGTCCCCCCAGCCGAAGAGCCGGTAGACGGAGTTCACCCGCCCCAGCCGCCGGTCGGGGATGAACCGCTGCCGGAACGCGACGGTGACGATGTTCCACAGGAGGACGAAGAACCCTTCGGCGGCGCCCGGCTTCCCGTGTCAGTCCTGTTTCTTTTCCCGCGGCACGCGACCCATCAGGTAGAACTCCGGGTTGGGCTGCATCCCGCTCACCAGTGCGATGCGGTTGGAGAGGCCGAAGAAGCCGGTGATAGCCGCGATGTCCCACACGTCCTCGTCGTCGAAGCCGTGGCGGGCCAGCTCCTCGTGGTCCTCATCGCTGACAGCTGCGGGCTCCCGGCAGACCTTCATCGCGAAGTCGAGCATCGCCCGCTGTCGCGGGGTGATGTCCGCATGCCGGTGGTCGACCGCCACCTGGTCCGCCACATAGGGGTCCTTCGCCATGATCCGCAGGACGGCGCCGTGGGCCACGACGCAGTACAGGCAGCCGTTGGCCGCCGAGGTCGCGGTCACGATCATCTCCCGGTCCGCCTTCGTGAGGCTGCCGGTCTCCTTCTCCATGAGCGCGTCGTAGTAGGCGAAGAACGCGCGGAACTCCGCGGGGCGGCGGGCCAGGCCCAGGAACACGTTGGGGATGAAGCCGGTCTTCTCCGACACCGCGAGGATCTGGTCCCGAATGTCCTGCGGCACGTCGTCGAGTGAGGCGTAGGGATAGCGCATGTCCTCACTGTAGCGACGTGCGTCACACTCCGCGACGCTCGTTCGTGCCGGTGTCAGCGGCGACGTCCCCCCGGTGCCGGCGGCCGTGTTCACGCACTGCCGCCTGCGGGGCCCACCTGGTGCAGGAGGCGGCTTCCGACATGGGTAGCATCTTCCGGATGGAGGGGCGCCGGGCCGCGCAGCAGGAGCGGTCCGTCGGGGCCCAGAGCAGACACGGGCCCACGGGTCCCGGAGCAGGAAGACACGCATGAGGATCACGATCGGCAGCGACCCCACCCGTCTCATCGATCAGGCCGCAGACGCGGTCGAGGCGCTGGTGCGCGCCACCCCGGATGCCGTGCTGGGCATCGCGACGGGGTCGACTCCGGAGCCGCTCTACGCGGAGCTGACCTCCCGTGTGCAGCGCGGTCTGGACCTCAGCCGTCTGCGCATCACCTGCCTGGACGAATACGTGGGGCTGTCCGCCGACCACCCGCAGAGTTACCGGCACTACATCCGCACGCACGTCCTGGAACCGTGGGGGATCGACTCCGCCACGGCCGTGCTGCCCGCCGGGGATGCTGCGGATCCGGATGCCGCCGCACGCGACTTCGAGCGCCGCATCCGGGACTGGGGCGGCGTCGACCTGCAGATCCTGGGGGTGGGACCCAACGGGCACATCGCCTTCAACGAACCGGGCTCGTCCTTCGACTCGCGCACCCGCGCGGTCGAGCTGACCGCCAGCACCCGGCAGGCGAACGCGCGCTTCTTCGAGCACCTCGATGAGGTCCCCACCCGAGCCATCTCGCAGGGGATCGGCACGATCCTGGAATCCCGGCATGCCCTGCTGCTGGCTTTCGGCGAGGGCAAGGCCCCGGCGATCGGCGCGCTGGTCGAGGGAACTGCCAGTCCGGAGGTGCCGGTCAGCGCCCTCCAGCGGCACGCGGACCTCGACGTCTACGTGGACGACGCGGCCGCCTCACACCTGCAGCGCTGACGCCCAGCGCCTGAGACCGCGCAGCTCCCGTCTCAGCTGGCGCCGCGGACCCGCGCGTGGAGCCGGTCGAGAGCGCCGGACAGCGCGTCCGTCCCCGCGTCGTCGAAGACCTCGAGGCGCAGCTGCTCGTTGAGGCCGCCGGGCGTCTCGTGCGCGGTGACGACGTCCGCGATCGGGGTCGACTCATCGCGGATCGCCGGCGCGAGCGCCCCGAACAGGCCGCGCAGGAACCGCTGACCGGACTCGCGCGGCACACCCTGCTCCTCCGTCCAGGCGCACACGACCGCCAGGTACTCGAGGAACCCGGACACCGCGCCGGTCGCGGCGGAGAACACCGCCAGCTCCTCCTCGTCCGCGACGGCCAGCGTGCCGCCGGTGCGGTCGAAGAGCGCGCGGGCGGCCGGGTGATCCGGTGTCACGACGGTGGGCACAGCCCGGTCGCGCACCGGTGGCATGGGGATCGCGCGGATCACCGGGACGGGGGCACCCGCGGCGGCCGCGACCTCGGCGGTGGTGACGCCCGCCAGGGCGCTCACGACGACCTGGTCATCGCGGAAGTCCAGGGGGCCGACGACCTCCGCCAGCTGCTCCGGGAGGACCGCCAGCACGACGGTGTCCGCGGCGTCGACGACGGCCTGGTTCGAGGCGGCGACGGTGACGAGGGACGGGAACCGGGCAGCCAGGGAGGCGCTGCGCTCGCGTCCCCGCGGGGACGCCACGACCGGCGGCGGATCTTCGCCGGCGGCCAGCCCCTCGATGATCGCCTCTGCGATCTCTCCCACACCGATGAAGCCGATCGTCGGCTGCGCGCTCATGGTCTCTCCGTCCCTCGGGGCGGCATCGTCGCCGCGTAGACCCCGGCCTGCGGGGCCCCTGTTCACTCCGGTCGATCCCACCCTAGGGGCCGCGCCCGCCAGGCGGAATGCCGTGGGACGCGGGCGGAGGCTGTGACAGCCCCCAGCGAGTGTGGTTGACTGGGCCGCTGCCCATCGACTGACACACGAGCACACGAGACAAGGGGAGTGCCGGCCGCACGCGGTGACGCAGTGGCGTCCGGCGCGAGCGGCACGGCCATGCGTGAATGAGCAATCCGCAGGAGACGACTGCCGAGCTGATCGACAGTCTCAAGAATCCGACCACAGAGCACCGCTACTTCAAGCGCATGGGCCTGGACCGCTGGGTGTTCGGCATCGCCGCCGTCCTGGCCGTCGCCTTCGTCGCCTGGGGCTTCATCTCCCCGGCCGGTCTGGGCGCGGTCGCGGACGTCCTGCTGGCGGGGACCATGAACCGGTTCGGGTGGCTGTTCGTCATCGCGGCGGCCTTCTTCACGATCTTCGTCGTCATCGTCGCGGTCAGCCGCTTCGGCCGCATCCCGCTGGGCAAGGACGACGAGCAGCCCCAGTTCCGCACCTCGTCGTGGATCGCGATGATGTTCGCGACCGGCATGGGCATCGGCCTCGTCTTCTACGGCGTGGGCGAGCCGCTCTTCTTCTACATGTCGCCCCCGCCGGGCACCGTCGACGGCTCCAGCACGGAGGCGATGGGCGTGGCGATGGGCCAGACGCTCTTCCACTGGACGCTGTTCCCGTGGGCGATGTACGCGATCGTGGGCCTGGGCGTGGCCTACGGCGCGTTCCGGCTGGGTCGCGCGCAGACGTTCGCCGCGATGTTCACGCCGCTGTTCGGCGAGCGCGCGGTCAACGGTGCCGGCGGACGCCTCATCAACATCCTCGCGATCCTCGCGACGCTGTTCGGCTCCGCCTGCTCGCTGGGTCTGGGCGCGCTGCAGATCGGCGGCGGCATCGAGTCCGCCGGGATCCTCTCGGACGTGACCTCTCCGATCCTCGTCCTCATCATCGCGATCCTCACGGCCGCGTTCGTGGCGTCTGCGGTTTCCGGCATCGAGCGCGGCATCCAGTGGCTGTCGAACATCAACATGGTGCTGGCGGTCATCCTGGCGCTCATCGTCTTCATCGGTGGGCCCACCCTCTTCATCCTCAACGCGATCCCGTCGTCCGTGGGCGCTTTCATCGAGCAGCTGCCCACGATGGCGTCGCGCACCGCGGCCGACGGCGGCCAGTCCGTCTCCGACTGGCTCTCCACCTGGACCGTCTTCTACTGGGCCTGGTGGGTGTCGTGGTCGCC
>DWZY01000198.1 GCA_019117325.1 Candidatus Brevibacterium intestinigallinarum | reverse complement strand
CGAACCGGCGCCGGGTGCCGTGGAACCCGCTCAGACCTGCGGCCGCCTCGGCCGCGTCGTAGCCCAGCGCGGCGGCGGTGCAGATCGCGGCAGCCGCGTTGAGAGCGTTGTACTCCCCCGGCTGGTTGAGGCTGACCGGGATTTCGCGGTCGTCCAGGCGCAGCACGAACGACTGGCTCTGCCCCCGCGACTCCTCCGGCACGACGGTGGCGGTCCGGACCGTCGCCGAGGCCGTCCGCCCGTCCTGCTGTCCCGTCCCGTAGCCGATGACGTCCGCACCGCGGGCGGCCGCGGCCTCTGCGATGGAGCGGGCGCCCGGGTCGTCGAGGCACGCGACGAGGGTGCCGCCGGAGTCCGCGACGCGGCGGGCGAAGGCGTGGAACGCCTCGAGCACCGCGTCCGCGGTGCCGTAGTGGTCGAGGTGATCCGCCTCGACGTTCGTGACGATCCCCACCGCCGGGGAGTAGAGGAGGAACGAGCCGTCCGACTCGTCCGCCTCCGCGACGAACACATCGCCCGTGCCCTCATGGGCATTCGCACCGGTCGCGGTGAGGACGCCGCCGATGACGAACGACGGATCCGCCGTGCACGCCTGGAGGGCGACCGTCGTCATGGAGGTCGTCGTGGTCTTGCCGTGCGTGCCGGCGACCGCGACGGCCCGCCGATCCGTCATGAGGGCGCCCAGGGCGGCGGAGCGGTGGATGATCCGCGCGCCGCGCTCCCGCGCGCGCACCAGCTCGGGATTGTCAGCCCGGATCGCGGACGACACGACGACCGTGTCCGCCGCGTCCACCGTGCTCCCGCTGTGCCCGATCTCCACCGTCGCCCCGAGGGCGCGCAGGCCGGTGACCACGTCGGAGTCGCGGGCATCGCTGCCGGACACGGCGATGCCGCGCGCCAGCATGACGCGGGCGATGCCGGACATGCCGGCGCCGCCGATCCCGATGAAGTGGACGCGGCCCAGCTGTGCCGCGGGGACGATCCCGTCCGCCGATGTCGTCATGCTCATTCCTCACCCGTCCGATAGAAGCGCTCGTGCTTCGTCCACTGCTCCGGTCCGTACTCGCGGCCGGGGTGCGCGAGGCCCGCCGCGTCGAACACCATCGATGTCATGGTCCGTGCGGCGGTGCCGGGAAACGCAGCGCGGCGCGCGGCCTCGCGCATCGCCGTCAGCCGCTCGTCGTCGGTGACGAGCGGGAGGATCGTGTCGACCACGACATCTCCGGTGAGATCCGCGTCGTCGATCATGAGCGCGGCGCCCGCGTCCACGTGAGCGGCCGCATTCAGTCGCTGCTCGCCGTTGCCGATCGCCAGCGGCACGAAGACGGCGGGGACCCACATGACGGAGACCTCGGCGACCGTGCCCGCACCGGCACGGCAGACCAGGAGGTCCGCGGCCAGGTAGGCGTTCTCCATCCCGTCGACGTAGTCGCGGACGTGGTAGTGCGGGTGCGCGGCCGCGGCCTCGCGCAGGGCCTCGCCCTTGCCCGCACCCGTGATGTGCAGCACCTGGACGCCGGCGTCGACGATCGCCTGCATGGCGGACGCGAAAGCGTCATTCAGAGACTGCGCACCCAGGGATCCGCCCGTCACGACGAGCGTGGGCATCTCCTCGTCCAGGTCCAGCGCGCGCCGGGCCGCGCGCCGGTGCTCGGCCTCGTCGTAGTCGACGGCCTCGATCCGGGGGTGCATGGGCATGCCCACGTGGCGTCCCTTGAGCGGCGTGCCCGCGAACGCGTAGCCCACGAGGTCGGGACGGGTCAGCATCGCGCCCACCCGGTTCGCCAGGCCCGGTCGCGCATTCGCCTCGTGGACGACGATCGGGGTGCCGGTCCGGCGGGCGGCCAGGTAGGCCGGGGTGGAGACGTAGCCGCCCACGCCCAGCACCACGTCGACGCTGCGGTCGCGGAGGAGGTCGACGACCTCGGACACTGCACGGCGGAACCGTCCGGGGAACCGCAGCGCGTCCGCGGACGGTCGGCGCGGCATCGGCACCTTCGCGATGGTCTCGAGGTCGTATCCGGCGGCGGGCACCAGGCGAGTCTCGAGGCCCTCCTGGGTGCCGAGGACCACGATGTCCGCCTCCGGCTCCTGGAAGCGGATGTCGCCCGCGATCGCGAGGAGCGGCGAGACGTGACCGGCGGTGCCGCCGCCGGCCAGCAGAACGGACAGTGTCATGAGCGGCCTCCGGGGGTGCGGGCGAGGACGGACAGGGAACGGCGACGGCGGCGACGGCGGAGCGCCTCCCGCGCGCCCGGCTCCTGCCGCGCGAACGCGAGGACGACTCCCGCCGCCATGAGGTTCGCGACGAGCGCAGACCCACCGTACGACACGTACGGCAGGGGGACGCCGATGACGGGGAGCAGTTTGACGACGACCGCGATGTTCACGGCCGCCTGGCCGATGATCCACATGAACACGGCCATCGTCGTGATGCGCATGAGCGGGTCCTCCGCGCGCAGCGCGACGCGCAGCAGGCCCCAGCCCAGCAGGACGAAGAGGGCGATGACGAGCAGGGTGCCGGCCAGCCCCAGCTCCTCGCCGATGATCGCGAAGATGAAGTCGTTGTGGGCCTCCGGCAGCCATGACCACTTCTCGCGGCTGGCGCCCAATCCCACCCCGAAGAATCCGCCGGAGGCCAGCGCGTACTCGCCGTGCGAGGACTGCCAGTGCGTGCCCAGCAGATCGTCAGCGGACGCGTCCTCGTGCCCGGTGAGGGAAGCGACGACGCGCTGGAGGCGGTTCGCGCTCGTGACGACGAAGAGCCCCACCCCTGCGGCGCCGGCCACCGCGGTGCCCAGCGAGGCGAGGATCGGCAGGTCGGACACGAGGAGCGCGCCCATGAAGAGGAGGAACACGATGATCGCGGTGCCCAGGTCGCGACCGGCCATGATGAGTCCCGTGGCCGCCAGCAGCCCCGCGACCGCGATGGCCCACGTGCGCCAGGGGTGCTGCCGCACGTCGCGGTGGCCCAGGACCGCGCCCAGCCAGACCGCCAGTGCGACCTTGACGAGCTCCGCCGGCTGCAGGCGGACCGATCCGACGATGGCGATCCAGCTGCGCGAGCCGTTCACCTCGACGCCCAGCGGCGTCAGGGTGAGCGCCTGCAGCAGCAGAGCCAGAGCGAAGGCGCCCCACGCGAGCGGGCGCCACCACCGCGACCCCAGCCGGGACAGCACGAGCAAAGCGACGATGCCCAGGACTGCGAACATCGCCTGGCGGGCGAAGATCCCGAACGAGTTGCCGGCACCGCCGTCGTACGCCGTGATCGACGACGCGGACAGGACCATGATGAGCCCGAAGCCGGTGAGCGCGACGACGCTCGCGAAGACCACGACATAGCTGGTCGCCGGCAGCTCCAGCACCCGCCGGAGCCCCGCGACGGGGCCCAGGCGCGCGGATGCACCGCCCGCACTCTCCTCCCGGACCGCAGTCGGCTTCTCGTCCACGACCGCAGCCCCCCTCATCCGTCGGCGAGTGTCGGGTCCACGTGCGCGTGCACGGCGGCGGCGAAGCTCTCCCCGCGCGCCCGGTAGTCGCGGAACTGGTCCATGCTGGCGGCGGCCGGTGCGAGCAGCACGGTGTCCCCGGGCTGCGCGTGGGTGGCGGCCAGCTGGACCGCGGCCCGCGCGACGGCGGCCTCGCGCTGGGGACCGGAGGGGACTGCGTCGTCGACCACGACCTCGGCGACGGGGACCTGCGGGGCGTGCTGGGCCAGTGCCGCGCGCAGAGCGTCGCGGTCCTCGCCGATGAGGATCGCCGCGCGCAGCGAGGGTGCAGCACGCGTGACGAGGTCCTCGACCGCGGCACCCTTGAGCAGCCCGCCGGCGATCCAGACGGTCGAGTCGCACGCATCGAGCGCGGCGGCGGCGGCGTGCGGGTTGGTCGCCTTCGAGTCGTCGACCCAGCGGATGCCGTCGGCCTCCGCGATGAGGCGGGACCGGTGATCGCCGGGCGCGTGGGCGCGCAGGCCGTCGCGGATCGCTCCGGTCGGCACGTCGACGGAGCGGGCCAGCGCGGCGGCGGCCAGCGCATCCGCGATGTGGTGCGGACCGGGCGCATCTGTGCCCACAGCCGCCGCGACATCGGCCAGCGAGCCCAGCTCGGCGGCGGACGAGTAGCGCTGCGGGATGAAGGCGCGGTCGACGAGGACGTCCTCGACGAGGCCCAGCTCTCCGGGGCCCGGTATGCCCAGGGTGAATCCGATCGCGCGGGCGCCGGAGACGACGTCCGCATCCTCGACGAGCGTGCGTGTGGCGGGGTCGTCGACGTTGTAGACGCAGGCGCGGACGACGTTCGCGTAGGCGCGGCCCTTGTCCGCCCGGTATGCGGCGGCGCCGCCGTGCCAGTCCAGGTGGTCGTCGGCGAGGTTGAGGACCGCGGCGGCGTGGGCGCCCATCGAGTACTGCCAGTGCAGCTGGAAGCTGGACAGCTCGATCGCCAGGACGTCGAGCTCCGGATCCAGCACGGCCTCGAGCAGGGGGTCGCCGATGTTGCCGCACGCGCGCGTCCGCAGGCCCGCGGCCGTGAGCATCGACGCGAGCATGGTCGTCGTGGTCGTCTTGCCGTTGGTGCCGGTCACGACCAGCCACGGTGCGCTGTTCGCCCCGCGCACCCGCCAGGCGAGCTCGACCTCGCCGATGATGGGGATGCCCGCGGCGCGGGCGCCCGCGAGGACCGGCGAGTCCGGTCGCCAGCCCGGCGAGGTGACGACGAGGTCGAACCGACCACCCGTCCGCGGCTGGGGCAGCGCGGCCACGTGCTCCGGACCGCGGCGGATGTCCGCATCGAAGACCTCGAGAATGCGGATCCGCTCCGACTCGTCGCGGTCGGTGTTCCCGTCGATGACGGTGACCTCCGCCTCGCGCTCGGCGAGGTGGGCCGCGATCGGGAAGCCCGACACGCCCAGTCCGGTCACGAGGACCCTGAGTCCGGCCAGCGAGCCGTCCGGCCCCTGCAGGGCGGCCGGCACCGCGTCCGCGTCCGGGTAGGACGCGGCGAGTGCGGAGACGCGCGGCTGCGGTGCGGGGGCGGGCTCAGTCAAGGTGCGCCAGCCATTCCGCGTAGAAGAGCGCGACGCCGGCGATGACGAAGAGGATCGCGATGATCCAGAAGCGCACGACGATCGTGACCTCCGCCCACCCCTTGAGCTCGAAGTGGTGCTGGAGCGGCGCCATCCGGAAGACGCGCTTGCCCGTCGCCTTGAACGAGGCGACCTGGATGATGACGGACAGCGTGATGATGACGAACAGGCCGCCCAGGACGATGAGCAGGATCTCCGTGCGCGACAGGATCGCGATGCCGGCCAGGGCACCGCCGATCGCCAGGGAGCCCGTGTCGCCCATGAAGATCTTCGCCGGGGAGGTGTTCCACCAGAGGAAGCCCAGGCACGCGGCGGTCATGGCCGCGCCCACCATCGCGAGGTCCCGGGGATCGCGGACCTCGTAGCAGCCGGCGGTCGCGGTGGACTGCAGCACGCAGTTCTGCGTCGACTGCCAGAGGTTGATGAGGATGTATCCCGTGAAGACGACGACGGCGGAGCCGGCGGCCAGGCCGTCCAGCCCGTCGGTGAGGTTCACGGCGTTCGACACCGCGGTGACGATGAGGTTCGCCCACAGGATGAAGAGGATGAAGCCCACAGCGGCGCCCGCGAACGCGAGGTCCAGCGGCAGATCGCGGACGAACGAGACCGCCGTCGAGGCGGGGGTGACGCCGTGCGCGTCCGGGAACAGGAGCGCAAGCACGGAGAACGAGACGCCCACGAAGCCCTGGCCCAGGATCTTGCCCAGGGGGCGCAGTCCCAGGCTGCGCTGCTTCGAGACCTTGATGTAGTCGTCGAGGAAGCCCACGGTGCCCAGGCCCACCGCCAGCCAGAGGACGAGGAGTCCGGAGACCGTGGGAGCGGAGCCCGTGAACAGGTGTCCCAGGAAGTACGCCAGGACTGCGGCGCCGATGATGACGACGCCGCCCATCGTGGGGGTCCCGCGCTTCGTCGCGTGCGACTTGGGTCCGTCATCGCGGATGAACTGGCCGTAGCCCTGCTTGACGAGGACGCGGATGAACGCCGGCGTGCCGACCAGGGCGAGCACGAGGGCGATGACCGCGGCGAGGATGACAGCGATCATGATGCGACCGTCACCCCTGCGATCTCATCGCCCAGGAAGCGCAGGCCCGCGTCGTTCGAGGACTTGAAGAGCACGAGGTCGCCGGGCTGCAGCTCGGCCCGCAGCAGTTCGCGGGCCTCCGCGATCGTGGGCACCCACACGGCCTCGTTGCCCCAGGAGCCCTCGAGCTCCGCGGCCTGGAAGGCGGGGCGCGCGCCATCGCCGATGACGATCGTGCGGTCGATGTTGAGGCGGACGACGAGTTCGCCGATGTCCGCGTGCGCCTGGCGCGAATCCTCCCCCAGCTCCAGCATCTCGCCGATGACGGCGACAGTGCGGCGCGACGGGTTGTCCTCGTCGCCGCGGCCCATCGCCGCGAGCGTCTTGAGGGCGGACCGCATCGAGTCCGGGTTCGCGTTGTACGCGTCGTTGAGGACCGTGACGCCCGACGGGGAGTCGATGAGCTCCATCCGCCAGCGGCTGGCGGCGCCCGAGGTCGCGAGCGTCGTCACGATCGAGCGCGCGGACAGTCCGCAGCGGTGCGCGACGGCGGCGGCCGCCAGCGCGTTCGCCACGTGGTGCTCCCCCACGAGAGCCAGTTCGACCTCCGTCGGGTCCGCGCCGGGCACGCCCAGCGTGAAGCGCGGCCGGCCGGAGGCGGCGGTCACCACGTGCTCGGCGGTCACGACGGGGGCATCGGACCCCTCGACCTGCGTGCGACCGGCCGCGGAGAACCAGAGGACGTCCGCGCCCTCGGGCAGCACATCGACCATCGCCCGCACCCGGGGATCGTCCGCGTTGAGGACGGCGGTGCCGCCCGAGGGCAGCGCCTCGACGAGCTCCGCCTTCGCGCGCGCGGTGTTCTCGATCGAGCCGAAGACGCCGGAGTGGGCGGTGCCGACCATGAGCTCCACGGCGATGTCCGGGGTCACGAGAGACGTGAGGTACGTGAGGTTGCCGATCGAGCGGGCGCCCATCTCCAGCACGAGGAAGCGGGTGGACTCATCTGCCCGCAGCGCCGTGAGGGGGACGCCCACCTCGTTGTTGAACGACTTGGGCGGCCAGACGGTCTCACCGGCGGACGACAGGAGGTCGCCCACGAGATCCTTGACCGTCGTCTTCCCGGCGGAGCCGGTGATCGCGATGACCGTCAGGTCCCCGTCGGCGCGGAGCGACTCGACGTTGAGGCGGGCGATGCGGCCCAGCGCCTCCGTGGCGTCCTGCACGACCAGCGTGGGCAGGTGCTCTCCGTCGACCGTGGGCACCGCCTCGGCGACGATGAGTGCGGCGCCCGCCGCCATGGCGGCCGGGGCGAAGTCGAGTCCGTCCCGCTGGTCACCGCGACGGGCGACGTAGATGTCCCCGGTCGAGACGTCGCGGGAGTCCGTGACGACCCCCGCCGAGAGCTGTGCGTCCGGTGCGATGCCGTAGAGCTCGCCGCTCGTGGCATCGGCCAGATCCTGTGCTGAGAAAGGCTTCATATCAATCCTGAACTCTACCGGGTGCCGGATGACCCGACCGCACCGCGATCGCCTCGCGTGTCCGCTGACGGTCATCGAACGGGTGCACTCGACCGGCGATCTCCTGCCCGGTCTCGTGCCCCTTCCCGGCGACCAGGATCGTGCCCGTGTCACCCGCGAGCCGGACCGCCTCCTCGATAGCGTCCGCGCGGGATGCGCGCTCGTGGAGGTGCTCCGGCGCCGTGCGCGCGTCGCCCTGCGCGATGGCCTCGCGCGCACCGCCGAGGACGGCCGCGCGGATGAGTGCGGGGTCCTCCGACCGGGGGTTGTCGTCCGTGATGATCACCACGTCCGCCCGTCGTGCCGCGACCGCGCCCATCGCGTGCCGCTTCGTCGCATCGCGATCGCCGCCGGCGCCCACGACGAGGACCAGAGGGGACCCCGTCCCGTCCAGGCCGCCCAGCACCTTGTCCAGTGCGTCCGGGGTGTGCGAGTAGTCGACGACCGCCAGCGGCGCCGTCTCGTGGACGCGCTCCATGCGGCCGGGGACGACGACCTCCAGACCCGCTGCCGCGCGGGTGAGTTCGTCCGCGCTCGCGCCGTCCGCGTGCAGGAGCGCGAGGGCGAGGGCGGTGTTGGTGCGGTTGAAGTCTCCGGGAAGCGGCGACCGGGCCGGGACCTCGGCGCCGTCCGGCAGCCGCAGGACGAACCGGTCCGGATCCTCGGAGCGGACCAGGAGGTAGTCAGGCTCCCGGTCCGGGTCGCCGGACAGCGACCGCACCGGCACCTGTGCGGCCGCGTGCATCCGCTCGCCCCAGGCGTCCTCGACGACGATGACGCCCGCCTGCGAATGCGCGGGCGTGAAGAGCGTCGCCTTGGCCTCGAAGTAGTCGTTCATAGTCGGGTGGAAGTCGAGGTGGTCCTGGCTCAGGTTGGTGAAGCCCGCGACGCGGAACAGCGCGCCGTCGACGCGATGCTGCGCCAGAGCGTGCGAGGACACCTCCATCGTGCAGTCCTCGACGCCGTGCTCCCGCATGGTGCGGAAGAGCCGGTGCAGGTCGGGAGCCTCCGGTGTCGTCCGCACGCTGGGCGCGCGCACGCCCGCGATCGTCGTCTCGACGGTGCCGATGAGTCCCGTCGTCCGCCCCATCCCCCGCAGCAGCGCGTCGAGGATGTACGCGGTCGTCGTCTTCCCGTTCGTGCCGGTGAGGCCGTACAGCCGGGGCTGTCCGGGATCTGTGCCGAAGACCTGCGCGGAGATCGCTCCCAGCACCGCGCGGGGCTCCTCGACGAGGACGACTGTCAGACCGCCGAGGTCGTCCACCGCCTGGCGGATGAGGTCCAGACCGCGGGCGTCGGTGAGCACGGCGTCGACACCGCGGCCCAGCACCTCTGCCGCGAAGCTCGCCCCGTGCACGCGGGCCCCCGGCAGCGCCGCCCACAGGTCGCCCGCTGCGGCCTGGCGCGAATCCTGCGAGACGCCCCCGACGGCGCGGTCCGCATCCCCCAGGATGCGGGCGTCGGATGGCAGGTCGAGGTCGGAGAGCTTCATCATTTCCATTCGGTCGGGGTGTCGGAGGGAGAGCCGGTCGACAGTGGCACACGCAGGTGGCGGAGCGCGAATCCGGTCACGTCGGAGAACACGGGCGCGGCGGACTGTCCGCCGTAGTAGCCCTTGCGAGGGCGCTGCAGGGTGACGGACACGGCGATCCGGGGGTCCTCCGCGGGGGCGACGCCCACGAACGACGCGGTGTAGCCATCGTAGCCGCCGCCCTCTGCCGCGGGCGCCTGCGCGGTGCCTGTCTTGCCCGCCACCCGGTACCCGGGCACCGCCGCG
>DWZY01000197.1 GCA_019117325.1 Candidatus Brevibacterium intestinigallinarum | reverse complement strand
ACCGTCAACTCCTCGCCGGCTGCCTCGCGGGCCAGGATCTCCGTCACGATGAAGGTCTCGGAGAAGCGCGGGTAGACCTTGACGACGTACGCCGTCCGGCGCGGGGTCGCGGGGTGGGGGCGATCAGATCGCAGCACGGAGGACTCCTGTGGTCGGAACGGATGCGGGGTTGGGATCGGCGCCAGCCGGGACGGAGGCGGGGACCGGGGCTGGCACGAGACCAGCGGTCGCGGACTGCGCGGCAACGGTGTCGCGAGCGGGACTCGCGGCGACTGTGTCTCGAGTTGGCCGGGCGGCCAGGGAGGCCGCCAGGTCGACGACGTGGTCCAGGCCCGCCAGGTCGAGGCAGCGACGTGCCGCAGCCTGCCGATCGGCTGCGCCACGGTCCGCGACCGCAGCTGCCAGCCAGTCGCCCACCGCCTCCGCGTCGACCAGGGCGGGGTCGATCATGTCGACCGCTCCGGCGCGGGCCAGTCCGCGGACGCGGATGAGCTGCTCGGTGCGCGGATCCGTGCGCGGAGCGACGAGCACGGGGGTGTCGGTCGTGAGGACCTCGGCCATGGTGTTGTAGCCGCCCATGGTGACGGCGGCCGCGGCGCGGCGGAGGTAAGCGAGACCATCGGCCACCCGCGCGGTCACCCGGGTCGCGGGGCCGGCGGCGGCCTCGACGAGGGAGCGGTCCTCGGACGGCATCTGCGGTCCCGTGACGACCAGGTGCTGCATGCCCGCAGGCACGGGTGCGGCGGCCGCCGCGCGAGCCAGGTGCACACCGTCCCCGCCACCGCCCACCATCGTGACGACGAAGGGCCTGCGTGCGGCGGGCGCCCGCCCGGAGGTCTTCCGCCCCTGGGCCAGCAGACCCGTGAAGTCGACCATTCCGGACAGCGCTCCCGGCAGCTCACCGGTGGCCAGCGGGTCGTGGACGGCGCGGTCGCCGTACACCCAGATCCGGTCGAACAGTGCGGCCACGCGGTCGACGCCCACCTTCTCCCATTCCGCGCGCACCGCGTGCGGCGCGTCGAGGACCTCGCGCAGACCCAGGACGAAGCGGGTGTCCGGCTTCGCGGCGCGCAGCGCGCGCAGGGGCTCCGCCAGTTCCCCGTCGACACCCAGCGCATGCCGGTCGACGATGACGAGGTGGGGACGGAACGAGGTGAGCGCTGCGGAGATGACGGCGGACCTGATGTCCAGCACCCGACCCGGCTGGACCGCCAGCGTGCGGGCCTCGTAGTGTCCGTGCCCCTTGCGGATCCCGGGCATGACGACCCAGTCGAAGCCGCGGGGAGCGCGGAACGACGGGGCGGACCGCTCACCGGTGATGAGGAGTCCGGACACGGTGCGGCCGGTGAGGGCGGGCAGGCTGTCCGCCAGCGCCTGGGCGATCGCCAGGTTGCGGCGGGTGTGGCCCAGCCCCACCGAGTCGTGGGAGTACAGCGCGACGCGCAGCTCCCGCCCGTGCTCCGGTGTCCTCATGCGCATTCCCGCTTCCCTCATGCCGACCGGGGTCGGCTCCTGTCCGTGATGGTGTCCACGCTAGGAACGGCTCATGAAGCGCGGATGATGCGCGGATGAGAGGGCTCTCATGTACACGGTCTCCCGTGGTCCGGGGCCGTGTCCGGGGTGGGCACTACAGTGGGCACGGACATCGAAGGAGGACCTCGACATGGCGCAGAGGATCTCGGGCACCCCGGGGACGCTGGGCGAGTCCGCCCCGCAGGACCTCCCCGTGACGGCGGCGGACACCAGCGCGGACAACCCGTGGCCCGTCAGCCTGCTGGCGCGCAAGATGAAGGACTACATCGACCGGATGTCGACCGTCTGGATCGAGGGACAGATCATCGAGATGTCCCACCGGGCCGGCGCCAGCTACCTCACCCTCCACGACACGACGGAGGACATCTCGCTCCCCGTCCAGATCTGGCGCAACGTCCGCGACCGGCTGGACGCCCCGCTGACAGAAGGTGCGCGCGTCGTCGTGCAGGCGAAGGCCAACTACTGGCTGGCCAAGGGCCGGCTCACGATGCAGGCCTATGACGTGCGCGCCGTGGGGCTGGGCGAACTGCTGGCCCGCCTCGAGCAGCTCAAGCGGATGCTCGCGGCTGAGGGCCTGTTCGACCCGGCGCACAAGCGCCCCCTGCCGTTCCTGCCCTCCCGGATCGGCCTCATCACGGGCCACGACTCGGACGCGATGAAGGACGTCATGCGCAATGCGACGCTGCGCTGGCCGGCCGTCGAGTTCGAGGTGCGCAACGCCGCCACGCAGGGCACCAACGCGGTGCCCCAGGTGATGGCCGCGCTCCAGGACCTCGATGCGCACCCGGACGTCGACGTCATCGTCATCGCGCGCGGAGGCGGCAGCATGGAAGACCTCCTGCCGTTCTCCAACGAGGCGCTGGTGCGCGCCGTCCACGCCGCAACCACCCCCATCGTCTCCGCGATCGGCCACGAGGCGGACCGGCCGTTGCTGGACGAGGTCGCGGACCTGCGCGCCTCGACCCCCACGGATGCGGCCAAGCGGATCGTCCCGGATGTCGCGGAGGAGCAGATGGGCATCCTGCAGGCCCGCGCCTCGCTCAACGGCGCACTGGACCGGTTCCTCACGGCAGAGGCGCGCGCTCTCGCGGACGTGCGAAATCGACCGGCCCTCGCCCAGCCGCAGACGATGCTGACCGGTCGCGTGCAGGAGACCGCCACGCTGCGGGCCCGGGCCTGGCAGGCGCAGTCCGGCCTCGTGTCCCGCGCGGGCGCAGAGGTGGAGCACCTGCGGACCCAGGTGCGCAGCCTCTCGCCGCTCAACACGCTGGCCCGCGGCTATGCCGTCGTCCAGACGGACTCCGGCGACGCCGTCCGCAGCACCGACCAGGTCGCACCCGGTGACCACGTGTCCATCCGCCTGGCCGCCGGCCGGATCGGCGCGCAGGTGACGGACACGACGCCCGACCCCCACACAGCAGACACCGCCACAGGAGGCTCCCTTGACGACTGATGCCGCACCCGCACCGCAGGACGACGCCGCAGCGGGCGTCGACGCCCTCAGCTACGAGCAGGCGCGCGAGGAACTGGTCACGACCGTCCGCACCCTGGAGGCGGGCAACCTCACCCTCGAGGACTCCCTGCGCCTGTGGGAGCGCGGCGAGGCACTGGCAGACCGCTGCCAGGCCTGGCTCGACGGGGCGAAGGACCGGCTGGAGAAGGCGCGCGCTGCACGCGACGAGCAGTCCGACGACTGACTGACGACCTGCCGGACAGCTGACCCTGTGACAGGCACCCACGCCCGTGCGCGAGTGCCTGTCACAGGGTCAGCTGTCCGTGACAGCGGGCTCCTCATCGGCGCCGGCGGCTGTCCGCTCGACGACCGAGGCCACGGCGCTGGTCGCCAGCGCTTCGAGACTGCCCCAGTCACCGGAGCCCTTGATGAGCAGGCGCGTGCCCTCGACATCGCCCAGCAGGGCGATGTCGGAACCGCTCGTGGCGGAGTACCGCTCGAAACTCAGTCCCTCCAGATCCGACTCACCTGTGACGGCGAAGTCCTCCAGCTGCAGGTCCGCCCAGGCCTCGGGCACCTCATCCGCCTCGACCTGACGCAGATCCATCCACTCGTCCGCCTCCGCATCCACGGCGGCCACGTACCAGGTCTCCGCCGGGGGCGCCCCGTCCTCGCGCAGTGAGGCGGCGTTCGCGTGCCATCCCTGCGGCAGCTCCGGGACGGACAGGACGAACGGGGCGGACCCCTGCGCGGTCTCTGCGATCGCGGCGTGATCGACGTCACGCGCGAGGTCGCCGGTGGGCCGGGGCGCCAGCATGAGCGCCGCACCCACCAGCACGAAGCAGGCCACCAGCGCGATGACCATGTTGACCCAGTTGTAGTGACGGCGCAGGACGCGCATCTCCTCGCGCGATCCGGCCTTCGTCCGGGCGAGCGCCTTCTCGCCCGGGAAGAGCTCCGGGCCCTCCTGCTGCGCTTCCGCGCCCTCGAGACCGCCGTAGCGGGCGGTCGTCGACGGGAGCTCCGGGCGCGGATCATGCTTCTGGTCGTTCACACGCACAGTGTCCCAGCACCGGCGGGAGGGGACCAATCGGCGGTCCCGGCATCGTCCGGGCCGCCCAGTGGCACAATGAGGGGCATGGCAGACAACAGCCCCGCACCGTCCTCCGCAGACACCCCCGATTCCGACTCTCCCAAGGTCCCCTCGGCCTCCGGCCGTGTCGACCTGAGCGCACCCCCCGTCGCCGTGACGGACTCCTGGTCGGAGAGCCTCCGGATCCAGGAGGGCGCACCGGACCGCAACCTCGCACTGGAGCTGGTGCGCGTGACCGAGGCCGCCGCGATCGCAGCGGGCCCGTGGGTGGGCCGCGGCGACAAGCTGGCAGCGGACGGCGCCGCGGTCGCCGCGATGCGCAACGTCCTCTCCAGCGTCAGCATGGACGGCACCGTGGTGATCGGCGAGGGCGAGAAGGACGAAGCGCCCATGCTCTACAACGGCGAGCGCGTGGGCGACGGCTCCGGCGCGCACGTCGACGTCGCGGTCGACCCCGTCGAGGGCACGACGCTGACCGCCCGCGGCATGCCCGGCGCGATCTCCGTCATGGCCGTGTCCGAGACCGGCGCGATGCTGGACCCGTCTGCCGTCTTCTACATGGAGAAGCTCGCAGTGGGTGCGGAGATCGCCGACGTCGTCGACCTGCGCCTGCCGATCGGCGAGAACATCCGCCGGGCCGCGAAGGCGAAGGGCACGGACACCTCGAACATCACGATCACGATCCTCGACCGCCCGCGCCACCAGAAGTACATCGACGAGGTCCGCGAGGCCGGCGCCCGCATCCGTCTCATCACGGACGGCGATGTCGCCGGCGCGATGGCCGCGGTGAGGCCCGGCACCGGCATCGACATGCTCTACGGGATCGGCGGCACGCCGGAGGGCATCATCACCGCGTGCGCGATCAAGGCGCTGGGCGGCGTCATCCAGGGCCGGCTGTGGCCGCAGTCGGAGGCGGAGCGCGAGGCAGCGGTGGCGCAGGGCCACGACCTCGATGCGGTGCTCACCACGGATGATCTGGTCCGCGGCGACAACACGTACTTCGTCGCCACCGGCATCAGCAGCGGTGACCTGCTGGACGGCGTCCGCTACGAGGGCGACCGCGTCCACACGCACTCGCTCGTCATGCGATCGACGTCCGGCACCGTCCGCAACGTCTATGCCGAGCACCGCCTCGACAAGACGCACTCGTACGAGGCCGCCGCGCGCGAGGCGCAGAGCAGGGGCCTCGTCTGATGGCGGAGGGATTCGAGCCCACCGCCGGTGGCACAGCGGGCACGAGCACGGCAGACGCGGCTCATGAGACCGCCGAGGACCGCCGCATCGAGCGCGTGAGCCCTGCCCGCCGCTTCATGACTCCCGCGGACGCCCTGCAGGCGATCCACGAGGGCAATGAGCGCTTCGTCGCTGGCACTCCCCTGCACCCCAACCAGGGTGCGGACCGGCGCTCCGCGCTGGCGAACACGCAGGAGCCGTTCGTCGCCCTCTTCGGGTGCTCGGACTCCCGCGTCGCGGCAGAGATGATCTTCGACGTGGGCCTGGGCGAGATGTTCGTCATCCGCACCGCCGGGCAGGTGACCGACGGCGTGGTCCTGGGCACCCTCGAGTACGCCGTCGACCTGCTCAACACACCGCTCCTGGTCGTGCTGGGACACGACAGCTGCGGTGCTGTCAC
>DWZY01000196.1 GCA_019117325.1 Candidatus Brevibacterium intestinigallinarum | reverse complement strand
CACGGGGCAGACACGGCGAAGGCCGCCGCACCGATCGGTGCGGCGGCCTTCGCCGTGTCTGCCCCGTGGGCGGGGACGTGCGTCAGGAGACGGGGGTGCCGTCCTCATTGAGCGCGGGGTAGACGCCGTTCTCGTCGTGGACCTCGCGGCCGGTGACCGGCGGGTTGAAGACGCACACCATGCGCATCTCGTGCTCCGTGCGGACCGTGTGCTTGTCGTGCTTGTCCAGCAGGTACATCGTGCCGTCGCGCAGCTCGTGGACCTCGCCGGTCTCCTCGTTCGTGATCGTGCCGGAGCCGCCCACGCAGTACACGCCCTCGATGTGGTTCTGGTAGTGGAACGTGGAGGTGGTGCCGGCGAACAGGGTGGTCTCGTGGAACGAGAAGCCCACGCCCTCGCGGGCCAGGACCATCCGGCGGCTGCGCCAGTTGTCGGAGACGATGTCGCGCTCGGTGCCGTTCAGATCGTCGATGTTGACGACGTACATGGGTGATCTCCTATCGGATCGGCGAATGTGGGTGGACCCGGTGTCCGGGCCAGACGAACGGCCGGTGCCCCGCGCGGGAATCTGCGGGGCACCGGCCGGCAGTCGGAGTGTCAGGCGGCCGGGGTCTCGGCGGCGGTCTTCACCGCAGGACCGGTGACGGTCCGGACGGCGGCCTCGAGGATGTCCAGGCCGCGCTCCAGCTCCTCAGCCGTGATGGTGAGCGGCGGCATGAGCTTGACGACCTCGTCCTGCGGGCCGGAGGTCTCGACGAGCAGGCCGTTGCGGAACGCCTCCGCCGCGATCTTCGAGGCCGCATCCGGATCGTCGAAGACGATGCCGGTGAGCAGGCCGCGGCCGCGGATGCCGGCGCCGCTCGTCGACAGCGCGATCGCGGAGATCCGCGACTGGAGCGACTCGATGGTGTCCGCCAGGCGCGACTGGAAGGCCGGGTCGGCCCAGAACTCGCGCAGAGCGGCGGTGGCGGTCACGAACGCGGGGTTGTTGCCGCGGAAGGTGCCGTTGTGCTCGCCCGGCGACCAGATGTCGAGCTCCGGGCGGAACAGGGTGAGCGCCATCGGCAGGCCCGAGCCCGAGATCGACTTCGAGAGGCAGACGATGTCCGGGACGATGCCCGCCTCCTCGAAGCTGAAGAACGTGCCCGTGCGGCCGCAGCCGGCCTGCACGTCATCGACGATGAGGAGGATGTCGTGCTCGGCGCACAGATCGGAGAGGCGGCGCAGCCAGTCGAAGCGGGCCGCGCGCAGACCGCCCTCGCCCTGCACCGTCTCGACGATGATGGCGGCAGGCTTGTCGACGCCGGAGCCGGAGTCCTCGAGGACGCGCTCCAGCCAGATGAAGTCCGGGGTCTCGCCGTCCAGGTAGTCGTCGTAGGGGATCTTCGACGAGTTGGTGAGCGGGATGCCCGCGCCCTGGCGCTTCATCGAGTTGCCGGTCACGGACAGCGAGCCCAGCGTCATGCCGTGGAACGCGTTCGTGAAGGACAGGATGTGCTGGCGGCCCGTGTACTTGCGGGCCAGCTTGAGCGCGGCCTCGACGGTGTTCGTGCCCGTGGGGCCCGGGAACATGACCTTGTAGGGAAGTTCGCGGGGCTCCAGGATGACGTCCTTGAACGTCTGCAGGAACTCGCGCTTCGCCGGGGTCATCATGTCCATGCCGTGCAGGACGGCGCCGGACTGCAGGTACTCCACGAGCGGCGCCATGACGGCCGGGTGGTTGTGGCCGTAGTTGAGCGCACCGGCACCGGAGAAGAAGTCGAGGTACTCCGTGCCGTTCGAATCCTTCTGCGTCGCGCCGGAGGCCTGGACGAACTCGACCGGCCAGCTGCGCGAGTAGCTGCGGACCTCGGACTCGAGGGAGTAGAAGATGTCGGTCATGGTGGTTCTCACCTTCCTGGGGTTCTCGACCCCTGGGGTTCGACCGGACGGGAGCCGCTTCTCGGCTGCTGGACCGAACGGTCCGGACGCGGGACGGGTGCTGCCCGTGGCGCCCAGTGCTCTGGGAGCGGTCGTGCGACCGCGTGAGCCGTGCTCAGCGGGGCGGGGTGCCGGGCGCTGAGGAGTTCAGGGGAGCGATCTCGTAGAGGTGCTCCGTGTCGTGCCCGTCGGGGTAGTCCTCCGGGCGGAAGAGCGGCGTGTGTGAGCAGTCCGCGCCGTGGCGCTTCGCGAAGGACGCGAAGAGGCGCTGCGAGGGCTCGTTGTCCGCCGTGATGGTGGTCTCGAGGCGGGCGGCGCCCGTGCGGGCGGCCAGCTCGTCGAGCATCCGACCGGCCAGACCGTGTCCGCGTGCGGCGGAATCGACCGCGACCTGCCAGATCATGAGCGTGTCCGGGGCGTCCGGACGCATGTAGCCCGAGACGAATCCGACGGGTGCGCCGTCGAGCGTCGCGATGACGGAGGTCCGGGCGAAGTCGCGGGCCCACAGGAGGTAGGCGTACGACGTGTTGAGATCCAGCACCTTCGAATCGCGGGCGAGCGTCCACAGGTGCTTGCCGTCATCGAGGGTGGGCTGGCGGAGGTCGATGTGTCCCGCGGTGGGTGCCCCGGTCGAGGCGGTCCCGGAGACGGGGGTCGTGGCGGTCGGGGGGACTGTGTCTGCGTGAGTCACGGTTTCCAACCTAACGAGCTGAGATGCGATGACAACCGCGCCAGGAGCGCTCAGGAGCCCGCTTTCCGGGGTGTGAGCGGCACCGCTGGGACGGCGTGACGACCCCCGCATCCCCATTGCTGGTGGGGGTGATCGGGGGGTGTCCGCGACGCGGTGGGCGGCCCCGTGGGACTGGAGTTCCACCAGAGCGAGACCGTTACCGGTTCGTTACCGTGTGTGCGACTGCGCGGGGGAAATGTGTCGTGCGTCACGCGCATTCGGGTGTGTGGGCGCAGAGATCGGCAGTCCCTGGGATGCAGTGAGCCCGGCCCTGATGGTTCAGGGCCGGGCTCAGCGGGACGGGGGCGGACTCGGTGGCCCGCCCCCGGCCTCGGTGTCGGAGTCGCGTCAGCGGTAGTTCACGAACTGCAGGTCGACGTCGAGGTCCTTGCCCTTGAGGAGGGCGATGACGGACTGGAGGTCGTCGCGCTTCTTCGAGCTCACGCGCAGCTCGTCGCCCTGGATCTGCGCCTTGACGCCCTTGGGACCCTCGTCGCGGATGATCTTCGAGATCTCCTTCGCGCTCTCCTTGTCGATGCCCTCCTTGAGGGTCGCGTCGATGCGGTGCTCCTTGCCGGACGGGTACGGGTCTCCCGCCTCGAGGGACTTGAGCGAGATGCCGCGGCGGACCAGCTTCGACTGGAACACGTCCAGGACGGAGGCCACGCGGTCCTCGCCGTCCGCGCGCATCTGGATCGCCTCGCCCTTCCACTCGATCGCGGCGCCGGACCCCTTGAAGTCATAGCGGGAGGCGATCTCCTTCGCCGCCTGGTTGAGGGCGTTGTCCGCCTCCTGCCGGTCGATCTTGCTGACGATGTCGAAGCTGGAATCCGAAGCCATGGCTGCCTCCTGTGATGGGCGTCGTGACGGGCGCTGCGGAGCATCGCAGCGCGGTGCCGACCATGCTAGTCCAGGGGTGCGCGCACTCGATTCGCGTGACCCCCGTGAGCGGTGTATGATTCCTCAGGTGCTCTTCCGAGTGCGACGGCAGATTGCCCGAGCGGCCAAAGGGAGCTGACTGTAAATCAGCCGGCACAGCCTTCGTAGGTTCGAATCCTACATCTGCCACCCACGGGAAAGGCCCGTTGATCAGCATCACCGCTGGTCAGCGGGCCTTCTTCGTGCCATGAACCAGACGTGGCGAGTCCGGCACACGAGGACCCGCGTCCGCCCGCGCGATGACAGTAGTCTGGTGCCCATGCGCTCTCCCGTTCGCTCCTATCTGCTGGGTCTGCACGAGACCGTCTGCGGCACGGACCCGTACGCCGCCACCCGGCTCTCGCGACATCGCACGGTCGCGGCGGCGGAGCCCGAGGCGGATGCGAAGGTCCTCTACGGCGCCGACCCCACCCAGATGGGCATCGCGATGACGATGGCGGACGGCCACACCTACCAGGTGGGCGACGCGGACGTGGAGTTCTCCATCCAGTCGATCTCGAAGGTGTTCGTCTACGCGCTCGCCCTCATGGACGCGGGGTTCGATGCGGTCGACTCGAAGATCGACGTCGAGCCGTCCGGCAGTGCGTACAACGACATCTCCTCGGAGTCCGGCAGCGGGCGCCCCAAGAACCCCCTCATCAACATCGGCGCCATCGCGGCGGCGTCCCTCGTCAAGCCCGGCCAGGGGCAGACGGTCTTCGACCGCATCCTCGACACGATGTCCGCGTGCGCCGGCCGGAGCCTGCACCTCGACGAGGACGTGTACCAGCAGGACCTGGCGGACGGAGCCCACAACCGCGGCCTCGCCTGGTTCCTGTCCTCCTGGGGGATCATCGACGGCGACCCCGGTGCGGCCTTCGACGACTACACGCGCCAGTGCGCCGTCTCCGTCACCGCCGCAGACCTGTCCGTCATGGCCTCGACGCTCGCCAACCTGGGCGTCAATCCCGTGACCGGAGCGCGCGTGTTCACGGAGGAGGTCGTCGAGCGGGTCCTGTCTGTCATGACGACGTGCGGCATGTACGACGACTCGGGCGACTGGGTCGCCACCGTGGGACTGCCGGCCAAGAGCGGAGTGGGCGGCGGCATCATCTCCGTCCTGCCCGGCCAGCTGGGCATCGCGACCTTCTCGCCGCCACTGGACGAGCACGGCAACAGCGCCAGCGGCATCCTCGTGCACGAGGAGATGTCCGCGGACCTGGGCCTGCACTTCGTCCGCGCGGCGACGGTGGGCCGGTCCTCCATCCGCGGCCACGCGACGATCGACGTCGTCCACTCGACGGTGCGCCGGCCGGCGGAGGCGGACCTCGTGCTGGCCGAGCACGGCGACCGCGCGCACCTCGTCGAACTGGTGGGCGACATCCAGTTCAGCGGCTTCGAGGCCGTCTCCCGCCTCGTGGGGTCGCTGGACGAGCCGCTGTGCGTCGTCCTCGACCTCTCGCGCGTCGACAACCTCGCCCGCACCACCCTGCAGAGCCTCCACCGGCTGGCCGGAGCGATGGCGGACGCCGGGATCGCCCTGTCGATCATCGACCCGGAGCACCTGCTCACCGACCAGGTCGAGGCGCTGGACATCCGCTCCTTCGAGCTGCGCTTCGCCGCGCTCGCCTGGGCGGAGACCCTCATCCTGAGGCGGTTCGGCGACGAATCGTGCTTCTACAGCCCCCAGTACGCCAATGCGCCCATGCTCGAGGAGCTGAGGCCCGAGGACCGCAGCATCGTCGTCGAGCGACTCATCCAGCAGCGGTACCGCGAGGGGGAGACGGTCCGCGCGATCGGCGACCGGTTCGACGGCATCCGGTTCATGCGCTCCGGCGAGGTCCGGACGTACAGCCCGGACGGCCGACTGCTGGCGGTGCTGCGGGCCGGGACGACGTTCGGCGAGTTCGCGCTCAACCCGGACGGCGGCCAGCCCTTCGACATGCTCGTCACGCGCGATGCGACCCTGGACTTCCTGCCGGCGGAGGAGATCGACCAGCTGGCGGTCGAGCACCCGTCCACGGCGGCAGCCCTGTGGCGCAGCATCACGGTCAACGGTTACACACGGCTCGCCCAGGCCGTCAGAGGAGAGGCGCAGTTCCACTGATGGACACGACACCCATCGCAGACCAGGCCGACCAGGACACGCCCGCCCCGCCCCGCACCGTGCAGGGCCGCACGTGGGCCGACCGGGTCCGCGACGCCTCGATCGCCGAGGCGGACGTGGACGGGACGCCGCTGGTCACCGACCGGCCGTGGATCATCGCCCATCGCGGGTACTCCGGTGCAGCACCGGAGAACACGCTCGCCGCAGTCGACGCCGCCCGTCTCGTGGGTGCGGACTGGATCGAGGTCGACCTGCACGTGAGCGCGGACGGGACCCCCATCGTCATCCACGACCAGTCGGTCGACCGGACGACGGACGGCTCCGGCCAGGTCGCCCGCCTGGACGATGACGCGCTGTCCCGCCTGGACGCCGGGTCGTGGGCCGGCCCCGGCTTCGCGGGCCAGCGCCTGCCCAAGCTCGACACCCTGCTGGCAGATGTGTCGACCCGCGGCGGCCGCCTGCTGCTGGAGCTCAAGGGGGAGTGGTCCCCGGGCGCCGTCGCCTCGGTCGCGGGCTCGATCATCGATGCGGGCATGGCGGATCGGACGCTGGTCCAGAGCTTCGCCGCGGGCACCCTGGCCCACCTTCGCGACATCGCCCCGATGGTCGAGCGCTGCCTCCTGCGGACCGTCCCCCGCGAGGAGGACATGGCGCTGGTCGACGAGCTCGAGGCCATCGCCTACAACCCGTCCGTCCGCGGCTTCTTCCTGCGCCGCACGGTCGTCGACCTGTTCCTGGACGCCGGCTGCGGCGTG
>DWZY01000195.1 GCA_019117325.1 Candidatus Brevibacterium intestinigallinarum | reverse complement strand
CGTGATGGGCAGGGTGTAGACGAAGCCGTGCGTCGTCTCGCCCTCCTCCTGGGCGGGGGCGCCCTCGAAGTCGAGGATGTTGATCGACGGCGCGAGCTCCTCGACGCGCGCCACCGCCTCCTCGTCCTCCGGGTCCAGATCGATCCACGACACCGGGACCTGCGACTCGAGCTCGTAGAGGCTGGAGCCGTAGACCTGCTGGTACAGCACGTCGATCTGGCCCTGCTGCAGGGCCTCGGGCTGCTCGCCGTAGGCGATGTTGACCTCTTGGACATCGTCGCGGGTGAGACCGCCGTAGGCGAGGTACGCGTCGATCTTCTGATTCACGGACGGGTTCGCCGTGACCTTCGGGACCTTCTTGCCCTTGAGGTCCGCCGGCGTCTCGATGCCGTCCCGCTCACGGGTGAGGAGCGAGTGCGGGGACAGCGGTGCCCACACGACGCGCGTGTCCTGCGGTCCCCAGTCCTCGTTCGCGAACTCGTTGAGTCCCTCGAAGCTGAAGATGTACTCGTCGCCCAGACGGCCCATGGCCGCGGCGCCGGATCTCATCGCGGCCATGCGGCCGATCGCGGTGTCCGAGGTGATGATGCGCACGCGCGCGCCGGTCTCGCGTGCCACGGCGTCGGACACGGCAGCGGTGTCCGCGTAGGTCGACGTGCCAGCGCCGTAGGTCGAGAAGACGAACGGGTCGCGGATGCCGCCCACCATCGTCGTCTCGCCGGCCCCGCAGCCGGTCAGGAGGAGTGCGGAGGCCGCGACGGTGGCTGTGAGTGTGCGGAGTCGGCTCATGCGTCTGCCTTCTTAGCTGTCGAGGTCTGCGCTGCGGGAACGGCGCCGGGCTTGCTGACGTCCGGCCCCTTCGTGCCCAGGAATTGGGCCAGGAGGATCGTCACGACCGCGATGCCCAGACCGGTGAGGGTGCTGACTGTGGCGGGCCACAGCAGCAGGACGCCCGCGGCCGCGGAGAGAAGGCGGATGACGATGCCGATCCGGCGGCTGTTGATCGTCAGGTACCCCTCGAAGGAGGTCGCCAGGAAGTAGATGCCGATGAGCGCGGACACCGTCGCCACGAGGATCTCCACGAGCGTCGAGTCCTGCGCGACGAGCGCGGGGTTGACGGCGAACGCGAACGGGATGATGTACTTCACGGCGCCCAGTCGCATCGCGGTGATCGAGGTCGACATGGCGGGTGTGCCGGCGATGTTCGCGGCGGCGAACGAGGCCAGTGCGACCGGCGGGGTGATGTAGGAGACCGTCGCCCAGTAGATGACGAACAGATGCGCCGCGATCGGGTTGACGCCCAGGGCCACGAGTGCCGGAGCCATGACGATCGCCAGCAGCACGTAGACCGCGGACACCGTCATGCCCATGCCCAGCACGAAGCTGGTGAGAGCACCGGCGATGAGGATGAGCGCGAGGTTGTCGCCCACCAGGTTGACGAGCTCACGGGCCAGCGACAGGGACACGCCCGTCATCGACAGGCCGCCCACGATGAGGCCCACACCGGCGATGATGCCGATGATCTCTGCGATCGTCTTGCCGGATGCGTACACGAAGTTCAGGAACGACGTGGGCGTGAGCTTGAAGCGCTTCATGAAGAGCATGCAGACGAGCAGGAAGCCGATGGTCCAGAACGGCGCCTGGGACTCGTTGTTCATGACGACGAGCAGGAGGACCAGGCCCACGAGCGCGACGATGTAGGGCAGGCCGGTCACGACGGTGCGGCCCAGCTTCGGCAGCTCCGCCTTGGGCATGCCGCGCAGGCCGGACTTCGCGGAGTAGGCGTCGACCTGCAGGAAGATGCCCCAGTAGTACAGGAGTGCCGGGATCGCCGCGGCGAGCGCGACCTGGCCGTAGGGGACGCCCACGAAGGACACCATGAGGAAGGCCGCGGTGCCCATGATGGGCGGCGTGATGGTGCCGCCGGTCGCGGCGGTCGCCTCGATGCCGGCCGCGTACTTCGCGGGGAAGCCGGAGCGCTTCATCGCGGGGATCGTCATGGGGCCGGTCGTCAGCACGTTGGACACGGCCGAGCCGGACATCATGCCCATCGCCGCGGACGAGACGACGGAGACCTTCGCAGAGCCGCCGCGGTAGCGGCCGAAGGCGCTCATCGCGAGGTCGTAGAAGAAGAGAGCGCCACCGGAGAACTGCAGGGCGACACCGAACATGAGGAAGCCCACGAGGATCGACGCCGCGGTCTGCAGCGGCAGACCCATGATCGAGTCGACGCCCATCGCGTGGATCTGCGCGGTCAGGTCGAGGCGGAACGGGATGCCCTGCAGGAAGCTGACGGGGATGCCCGCAGCGAAGACCGGGTACAGGGAGAAGGCGATCGCGATGCACGTGACGATGAGGCCTGCGGTGCGGCGCAGCGTCTCCAGCACCAGCAGCCACAGCACGAACGCGAAGACTGTGGCCAGCGGCGGGGCGACGTAGTCCCAGCCGCGCTCGAAGATCCGCTGCCCGTTGATTCCGTAGTAGACGGTCGTGACGAGGACGATGACGGCGAGGACGACGTCGTACCAGGGCACAGAGGTGCGCGCGGTGACGCCGCCCGGCATCTTCTTGATGGGGAAGATGATGAACACGATCGGGAGGAACGCAGCCAGCAGGAAGTACAGGAAGCTGTTGGTCAGCAGGTTCGTCCCGCCCAGGTTCCAGAAGAACACCTGGTTGAGCACCAGCACGATGCCGGCGACGGTGAACAGCATGACGACGACGCGCCAGAACATCGGCAGATGCGCGCCGGTGTTCGCGGGGTCTCGGTCGAAGTCCAGCTGCTCCTCGACCTCGATGTGGTCGGCGGGAGCAGCTTCCTCCGGTGCCGCCGCGGTGGCCACCGCGCCCGGCTCATTCGAGGGAGGCTTGGACGTCCGGCCGCGGTCGGACGCTGTGTCTGCGTTGCTCATGCACTTCTCTCCGTTGAGGAACGGGTGGGTCGGGTCCCGCGCGGCGACGAGCGCGTGCATTCGCGCTATCTGCCGAAGGACGACCGCAATCGTACTCACGATGTGAGGTGGCTCAAGGTCACGTGATCCGCGGAACGGTCGAGCGATGCTCGCAGCGGCGTCCATTCATATGTGCTGTGAGTTCAATGCGTCGTCTGATGACACGTGTGGCCTCAATATGATGTGGTTAGATGCTCGCCTGAGCATCAGTCTGTGAATTTCGTCTCACAATGAGGGTGAGAAGATATCAAAAGTGCGTGGAAAGTATCGGAAGGGGAGGTCGGAATGGCGGTCGAGCGCGGTCTGTCGGATGGGCAGGTGGCCCTCTGCGTCGAGGAGCTGCTCGAGGCGGCACGGTCCGGTGAGCCGATCGCGCCTGCCCGTGTGCGACGCCCGGAGATGACGATCGCGGACTCCTACGCGGTGCAGCGTCTGTGGCGGGAGCGCCGGGAAGCTGACGGTGGTGAGGTGGTCGGGTTCAAGATCGGGCTGACCTCGGTCGCGATGCAGAAGGCGTTCGGCCTGGACGAGCCGGACTACGGGGTCATCTTCGCGGACCAGGTGCTGGAGTCAGGGGTGACGGCTGCCGCGGCCACCTGGAACCGAGCGCGCGTCGAGGTCGAGCTGTCCTTCATCCTGGACCACGCCCTCGTGCCGGGCGCGGGCTCCGGTCCGGATGGCGCGCTCACCGGGGCGGACGTGCTGGCGGCGACGCACAGCGTGGTGCCGTCCCTGGAGATCCTCGACTGCCACGTCCGCGAGGAGGGCATGACGGTCATCGACACGATCGCGGACAACGCTGCACTGGGCGCGGTGGTCCGCGGTGACCGCGAGTTCGACCCTGCCTCGTTCGACCTGTCGTGGGTGGGTGCGAAGCTCCGGATCAACGGCGAGATCGTGGAGACCGGGGTGTCTGGCGCAGTGCTGGGCCACCCTGCGGACAGTGCCGCGTGGTTGGCGAACCGTTTCGCGGAACAGGGTGAGACGATCCCCGCTGGTTCGCTGCTGCTGTCCGGCTCCTTCACGCGTCCCCTGCCGGTGGCCGCCGGCGACACGGTCGTTGCGGAGTACCAGGGTATGGGTGAGGTGCGCGTTCAGTTCACATGAGCCGGACGGCGGGCTTCGTGCGGGCGGACAGGTCCAGTTCCGTGCGCAGGTGCGGTCAAGGTTCGATCGGCGGCGACGTCTGTCCCCCGACCGCCGGGCCCGGTCACACCCGGTGCCGCCGCACCTCTCCCCTCGCCATCCATCTTCGGCCCGCCTGCCCCAGAGCCCTGCGGCACCGTGGTGAGGAAGCGGTTGTCGAAGAGCATGTAGCGGTCGAAGAGGCTCAGGCTCATTGACGGCGATCGCTCCAGGCGGTCGAAGCGCGCGACGGCGCCCCGGAGCGTGGGGACGACGGAGGAGAACGCGGGGATCCGCTCTGCGGGTGAGTCCTGCTCCCAGCTGCCACCGGCGCGGAACTCCAGGCCCCGGTCGGTGACCCGCAGCAGCCCCAGGACCGGCTCGCCCTCGACGGGATCCACGATGAGTGCCAGATCCCCGGGGCGCTGCAAGCCGAACCGGTGGCGTGCCTGCCACCCTGCCGCAGCGGCAGCG
>DWZY01000015.1 GCA_019117325.1 Candidatus Brevibacterium intestinigallinarum | reverse complement strand
GCCCGAGGCCGCGAAGAAGAACGCGGAGGCCAGCACCAGTCCGATGCCCAGGACGGTGCGATTCAGCGTCGCCGCCGGTGGGGTGTCCGTCCGCACTGCGGTGTCTGACATGCGCACTCCTCTCCCGCGCGTCGGCCCCGACGGCCGTCGCGCATCGGGGCGATCCCGGCTCCTGCGCGAGCGGGGACACCTCCATTGCACACAATCGCGTCGTCATGAGTCAAGTGCGCGATGGTCCTTACATTCAATGTCAATCCGTGGCACCATCGACGCCATGTCGCTCTCCGTCCACACCCGGTCGATCCTCACGCTCATCACCCAGCTCGTGAACTCCGATCACGACGGGGAGACGCTCTCCACGCTGGCGGACGTGCGCACCTTCGCGATCGACCACTCCTTCTCACCGCCCATCCGGATCGGCGACACGGACATTGACCACCTGCACGATCTGCGCGGCCGCCTGCGCGCGACCCTGGCGGATGCACCGGACGACCCCGCCGACGACGCACGGGCCGCCCGCGTAGCACGCCTGACCAACGAGCTCTTCACGGAGACGCGCGCCCTGCCTCAGCTGCGGAAGCACGACCACTGGGACTGGCACCTGCACGCCGTCCCCGATGAAGCGGGGATCGCGGAGCGCACAGCGGCGGACGTCGCCGTCGCACTGGCGGACGTCGTCCTGGACGGGGAGACCTCGCGCTTCGGCACCTGCGCGGCCACCGGGTGCGGCGCGCTCTTCGTCGACCTCTCGCGCAACCGGTCCAAGCGGTTCTGCGACCGCGGAAACTGCGCGAACCGCACGCACGTGGCGGCCTTCCGCGCGCGGATGGCCGACGACGGCCCCTCCGGCTGACGTCCCCGGATCCGTGCGCGCGGGTCGCTACCCTGAACGAATGGCACTCCTGGTCTTCGCCGCAGCCCCCGCCCTCCTCCTCACCCTGGGGATCGTCCTGGCGATCGCCATCAGCCCCTGGTGGTGGGTTCTGGCAGCCGTGGGCCTGGCGCTGACCGTCATCGCGGTCGTCGATTTCCTCCAGCCCCGCAATTCGATCCTGCGGAACTTCCCGCTCCTGGGTCACGCGCGCTTCCTCCTGGAGGAGGTCCGCCCCATGATCCAGCAGTACTTCATCGAGCGGAACTGGGACGGCAAGCCCTTCGATCGGGATGTCCGCGCCCTCATCTACGACCGCTCGGAGGGCCGCCCGTCCGTCAAGAGCTTCGGCACGGAGCTGGAGGTGCGCCAGCCCGGCTACGAGTTCCTCACCCACTCGATCGCGCCGGCACCCCTCGCCGCGGAGGAGCACCGCGTGCGCATCGGCGGCCCCGACTGCACGCAGCCGTACGACGCGAGCCTCTTCAACATCTCCTCCATGAGCTACGGCTCCCTCTCCGCCAACGCGGTCAAGGCGATGGGCGCGGGCGCCGCGAAGGGCGGATTCCTCCACGAGACCGGCGAAGGCGGGCTCACGCAGTTCCACCTGGACAGCGGCGCGGACATCGGCTGGGAGTTCGGCAGCGGCTACTTCGGCTGCCGCACCGCGGACGGGCGCTTCTCGCCGGAGGCCTTCCGGGAGAAGGCGCTCCTGCCGCAGATCAGACTCATCACCCTCAAGCTCTCGCAGGGGGCGAAGCCGGGGCTGGGCGGCGTCCTTCCGGCCCCCAAGGTCACGGAGGAGATCGCGCAGATCCGCGGGGTCCGCGCCTTCCAGGACTGCATCTCCCCACCCGCGCACTCCGCCTTCTCCACGCCACGCGAGCTCCTGGAGTTCATCGGCGAGCTCCGTCGCCTCTCCGACGGCAAGCCCGTGGGCTTCAAGCTGTGCGTGGGCACCCGCCGGGACGTGCTGGCCCTGTGCAAGGCGATGAGGGACACCGGCATCCGTCCGGACTTCATCATCGTCGACGGCGCGGAGGGCGGCACCGGCGCCGCGCCCCTGGAGTACCAGGACCACATGGGCACCCCGCTCACGGAGGGGCTCACCGTCCTCCACGAGGCCCTGGTGGGCGCGGGCCTGCGGGACGGCATCCGGGTCGGCGCGGCGGGGAAGGTGGCCAGCGGCCACGACATCGTCCGCCGCCTCATCCAGGGCGCGGACTTCTGCCTGGCGGCCCGCCCCATGATGATGGCGGTGGGCTGCATCCAGGCGCAGAAGTGCCACACGGACCACTGCCCCACCGGCATCGCGACGCAGGATCCCCGCTTCACGCGCGGCCTGGATCCCGTGTCGAAGGGCAAGCGCGTCTTCCGCTACCACCGCGCGACGGTCACGGAGGTCGCCCAGCTCATCGCGACCCTGGGCGCCCGCGGTCCCCACGAGCTGGACCGGTCCATGCTCATGCGCCGCATCTCGCAGACCCGGGTCGTGTCCTACGCGGAGCTGACCGACTGGCTGCGCCCCGGCCAGCTCCTGACCGACGCCCCCGCGCCCTGGACGCAGGACTGGGAGCGCGCTTCCGCGGACTCCTTCGCCGCTACCAGAGTGTGATGAGCCGCACAATCGCATTCAGGCGAGATCCAGGAGACTTCCAGACTTGATCGTCACACTTGATTCATGACGACCTCGCATCAGAACCCGAACCCCGAATTCGAAGCGACCCTGCTCGTCGTGGACGACGAACCCAACATCCGCGAACTCCTCTCCACCAGCCTGCGCTTCGCGGGCTTCGACGTCCTCTCCGCCGCGAACGGAACGGACGCGCTGCGCATCGCGGAGCAGAAGGACCCCGACCTCCTCGTCCTCGACGTCATGCTCCCGGACATGGACGGCTTCGCGGTGACCCGTCGCCTGCGCCAGGCCGGCAAGCACATCCCCGTCGTGTTCCTCACGGCCCGCGACGACAC